>JAAXUF010000016.1 GCA_013336165.1 Coriobacteriia bacterium | reverse complement strand
CTCCGCTGCCTCCGTCTTTGTTGCATCATCCCATTTCATGACATCACCCCCAAAAAGAGAGTTGGACCCGGAACTTTCATTCCGGGTCCAACTTTAGGGGCGCGGTCCAGTCTGGGAGCCCTTCTGTTGTTCTGACGTGTGGGGATAGCGCTCTAGAGAATGTAGGCTGTCTCAGCGTGCTCGGTGATGTCGAGGCCGGCGACTTCGGCATCCGGCGTCGCACGCAAGCCGATGGTGGCGTCGATGAGCTTGAGCAGCCCGAACGTCATCACGAACGAGAACCCTGCCGAGACTACGATGCCGATGATTTCTGCAAGCAGGAGCTTGGGATTGCCGTTCAGCAGACCATTGGCCCCCGCGCTGTTGACCGCAGTCGTCGCGAGCAGACCGGTGAGCAGCATGCCGGTCACCCCGCCGAAGCCGTGAACACCCAGAACGTCGAGCGCGTCGTCGTAGCCCAGACGCGGCTTGAGGCTCACGCCGATGAAGCACACAGCCCCCACCACGAGGCCGATGAGGATCGCTGCCATCGGCCCGACGAAACCGGCAGAAGGCGTGATGCCGACAAGACCCGCGACCGCGCCGGATGCCGCGCCCAGCGAAGTCGGCCTACCGACACGCCAATACTCCATGAGCAGCCACGAGATCATGCCGGCCGCCGCGGCGAAGTGAGTATTCAGGAATGCGGTCGCCGCAAGATCACCCGACGAAAGTGCCGCCCCGCCGTTGAAGCCGAACCAGCCAAACCACAGGATTCCCGCACCGAGCAGCGTCATCGGCAGATTGTGTGGGTGGTAGGCCTCGGCGCCGTGGCCTCGGCGCTTTCCGATCACGAGCACACAGGCCAGTGCTGCTGCAGCCGATGACAGGTGGATCACGGTCTCGCCCGCGAAGTCGATGACGCCCAGCCTGCCGAGCCACCCGCCACCCCACACCCAGTGCGCGAGCGGGCTGTAGACCAGAAGCGTCCAGCCGCAGATCAGCGCGATCCACGCCGGGAACTTCATGCGCTCGGCGAAAGCGCCGCTGATGAGCGCGGGTGCAATGATCGCGAACATGCACTGGTAGGCGACGAAGACGGCCGCGGGCACCGTTGGCGCCCAGTGCGAGATCGCGCCGGTGATCCCGCGCATGCCAGCGAAATCCAGGCCGCCGATGATGCCGAAATGATCCGGACCGAACGCAAGCGTGTAGCCCAGAAGAGCCCACAGGATCGACACGACGCCCATGCAGATCAGACTGTACATGATTGTGGAAAGCACGTTCTTGGAGCGCACCATGCCGCCGTAGAACAGCGCGAGGCCGGGAGTCATGAAGAGCACCATCGCCGAGGATGCGAGCATCCAGGCAGTATCGGCAGGGTTGATTGCGGGCATGGCTGTCCCTCTCTTGGCGCTCGAACGCGCACATTGGACCGTCGGCAGGCGAGCTACGGATCAAGTGTATTTCGGTAATGTTTCGGAAGCGTTTCCGCGCAACGCAGCACCTTCCGCTAGAGTTTTTGTATCTCGATCGATCGCCGCAGGTGTTGCACTCGGAGAGAGCGAGCTTTGCATGACCCTTTCAGACAGAGTGTTTTCGCGAGTCGTTCTCGGCACGATCGCACCGGTGTGTCTGTTGCTGACCGGCTGGTGGGGATCGTTCGGGCTGCTCGGCGAGAGCGCGATCATCGGACCTGCCGCGGCTGGCGGGCTGGCGCTGGGTATCCTGCTCGACGCGACCGTGCTGCGCAAGCGGCTCGACTCTCTGTTCGACCTCGGACTTCCCGCCCTGAGCGCGCTGGCCCTCTTCTACTCGGTGATGATCTACGGGTTCTTCATGGGATTCCCCGTGTTCAACATCATTGTCGGTCTCGCGGGAGGACACGTGATCGGCCGTCGGGCGGCGCAGAAGCATCTGCCCGCTGAGCGCACCAGCCGAGACACCCGGCGCGTCGCGGTCACCGCGACTTCGATCCTTGCGGCGCTGTGTGTAGCGACGGCGTGGATGGCCCTGAACGAACCGACGATGGGCTCCGAGTTGAGAGGGATGCTGGGCCTGCCGTTCGAGGTCACGTGGCCGATGATCTACGCGATCATCATCGTAGGCGGAGCGGTGCTGTTGGCCGCTCAGTACGGCGGGACGATTCTCACGGCAAGACGGGCGGCTCCGAGGGGTTAGAGCCGAACAGCCTACATGAACAGCGCCACCGCGCAGTAGACGAGCAGAGCCGCCATCACCCAGGAGACGGCCTTGCCGTTGCCCGAGAGAAAACGCTCGAACACCGAGCCGAAAGCCGCCCAACTGCTCGTCGAGATGAAGCTCATGCCAGCCATGAACAGACAGAACCCCGCGAGCACAACGGGCGACTTGTAGTACGGCACCAAGAACGTTGACGCGGCGGTGATGCCGTACAGGATCGCTTTGGGGTTCAGGAACTGCAGCAGCGCTCCGGAAAGAAACGTGTTTGTCGCACCAAGACCCTGCTCGGCGTGAGGAGATGCGGTCGCCGTCTTGTACGCAAGCCAGAGGATGTAGGCCGCGCCGACGACCGTCATGAACGGCTTGATGCTGGGCAACACGCTGTAGAGCGTGAGCGAGAAGGCGCATGAAAGCACCATCAAGACGAAAAACCCCGCGAAGACGCCGGAAGTGAACCTCAGGCTCTTGCGAAAGCCGAAGCGGCTCGCATTCGACATGGACATGATGTTGTTGGGGCCGGGCGTGAACGTCGTGAGCAACACGTACGACAGGAACGCGAGTGTGTTGGGCATTGCGCGATCCTCTCGGCTGTTAGGGGGTCGTGCGGTATAGTAATACATATCGTGCGGTATATTGTCCAACTGGAGGCTCACGTGGAGAATCTGAATCAGCTGATCGGCGACAACCTCAAAGGGATCAGAGCCGACAAGAACCTGAGCCTGGACAATGTCGCGAAGCTCTCAGGCGTGAGCAAGAGCATGCTGGGCCAGATCGAACGCGGCGAGGTGAACCCCACCATCTCGATCCTGTGGCGCATCGCCAATGGACTCAAGATCTCGTTCACATCGCTGGTAAGCCGTCCGCGCGAGGACTCCGAGATCGTCCGGCGTGACGACGTCGAACCGCTCATCGAGAACGCAGGAAGCGTCCGCAACTACCCGGTGTTCCCTTTCGACGCCGAGAGGGGCTTTGAGATGTACTCGCTCGAAGTCGATCCGGGAGGCTACCTGCAAGCCGATGCGCACCCCACGGGCACGGAGGAGTTCATCTCGGTTTTCACCGGCACGCTATCGCTGCGCGTTGCCGACGACGAGCACGTGCTGGGTGCGGGAGACTCGATCCGCTTCAGAGCCGACGTGCCGCATGCGTACCATAACCCGGGCGAGTCGGAACTCCGGTTGGCAATGGTCATTCACTACCCGCGCTGACGGCGGTTCGCCTTCTGACGGCGCTTGGTCGTCCGTAACGCGATGAGGCCCATCGCCACCAGCGGTACAAGGAATGCGGCGAGAAAAATCGCGATCGCGGTGAAACCGACCCCGGCAGTCGGATTGTCGAGCTGCTGAGATTGCAGGTACCCCGATGACAGGCCGAGCACCACGACGCCGGCTATGTAGATCGCGACCCCCGACCACAACGCGCGCTTTCCGCCGCTGCGGACGCACGCTCGCAAGAGAAACCACAAGCCGACCAGCGCGAGGCCAAGCCCTAGGATCCAGCGAGCCGAAGTGCCGCCGATCCACGTCGGGAGCAGCCCAAGCTCAAATGCAAAGCCAAGACCGAACGCGATGCTTAGGCCGACGACCACAAGTATGGGAGCGCCTAGGCCAAGGGCAATCCCCGGTATGAGCCACTTCCTGGTTCCGGCCATCGTCTGGCTCCTTCCCTCGGCGCGGTCACGCTTCCATCATAGGCAACCGCGGGCGCTCGGGCGACTGCATGCGCCCAGCCAAGAGCAATCTCGTCTCGGCAAACGAAGCGGCTCCGTCCTCAAGGGACGAAGCCGCCGTTTGCTTCTTGTGGTGCGGGTGAAAGGAGTTGAACCTTCACGGGGTTGCCCCCACATGGACCTGAACCATGCGCGTCTGCCATTCCGCCACACCCGCGTAGCGCGTACGTGATGGTATCACCGCAGGTTGAGGCGGGCAACAGCAAGAGGGGAAAGATGCCGCCGATTCAGCAAGAACCTACTGGAATTGGGCGACGTCGACGTCTGAGACCGGGTACTGCCGCCCGTCGCTATCCTCGAAGTGCCACCACTCGGTCGTGATCGTGACGAAGCCGCTGGCCTTCATCGCGTTTCGAAGTACGTCGAGATTCGCTTTGGCCTGCGCGGACATGTTTGGATTGCTCGGGCTGGCTTTGTCGGTGAAGTCGTCGAACTCCGATGGCATTACGACGGTGTCTCCATTCAGGTCGACCAGGGTCACGTCGACCGCACAACCGCGGTTGTGCACTGATCCTCCGGTAGCGGGGTTGGCGACGTAGTTGGCGTCCGGCTTGATGCTCCAGAAGATCTTCTGCACGGAAAGCGGCCGATACGCATCCCATATCTTCAGGCGATATCCCATCTTCGCGAGCTCCGCGTTGGCTTTGGCGAGCTTCTCGGCGGTTGCGAACCGCAGAACGCATATGGCTGTCGGGTAGACCTTCTGGTGTGTGAAGTTGTCGGTCGTGGCGTACTTGAGATCGATGACGAGGGTGCTGTCCAGATCGGTCACCCTGACGAAGCCATCGATGACCTTCGGAGTGACGGTAACAGGCGGCAGCACCGTGATCTCAGGGAGAGGAGTGATCGTCGGGGTCGCCGAACCCGTCGGGGACACGCTGCCCGAGACCGCGCCCACGCTGTCCTGGGACTTGACGGTCGCTGGCTTTGCCGAGCACGAGCACAGCGCGAGACAGAAGACAGGCACGAGGATGGCGAGAACCATCTTCCTCATTGTGCTGCCCATGCACCATCACCTGCCGTCTTCAGTGAAGCATTACTGCGGTTACAGCCGCTGACCCCTTCGCCGATGTCAGACAGCGAGCCAACACGCCTCCCGCATCGTATCATGCGTCTCACCGCCGGGAGCATGGTGTTCTACCCGGTTTCGCGCTCTAATGGTGCCAAGTCTCCGTCCGACCGACCCGGGGAAAGCCGTTGAAGTCCGTAGCGAGGATCACATCCCTCCTTGTGAGGCACAAGCTGGCAGTTGGGCTCAGCCTGCTGGCCCTGCTCGTCATCGGGATCGGCGCAGTGGGCCTAACTCGCTCCCTGCAGGACCGGGACGGTTCCGGTGCACCTGCCGCATCCGCATCTTCCGGCGAGCAAGCCCAGCAGCCGAGCCAGCCCGCCTCCTCGACCGAATCGTCTCCCGTTGCTCCGCCCGGCGACCCAACTCTGCCCGCCTCGCAGGACCCGGCTCCTCCCGCTTCGGCGACCGGAAAGGCGTTCTATGGATCCGCCTTCGACGGCAGCAGCCAAGTGATCGTCGTCACGGCCTCCAGGTTGAACACTACCCGTGCGATCTTGACCGCATATCAGAAGTCCGGCGAGAACTGGACCAGCGTCCTGTCGGTTGATGCGGTTGTCGGCAAGTATGGGCTCGTGTACGACAAGGACCGCATCGAAGGAGGCATGCAGACACCCATCGGCCTCTACAGCCTGCTCTACGCTTTTGGAGTCTCGCCGAATCCCAGCACGAATCAGGGCACGTCATTGCCCTACAGGGTGATCGGCGATAACACCTACTACGACGGGCAGTATGACTCTCCCACGTTCAACACCTTGGTCGAAGGCAAGCCCGCGAACAATGAATATGAATACATGTACAAGGTGACCGCCTACCGATACGGCATCGATCTTGGCTTCAACCTCGAACAGGTACCTGGCAAAGGAAACGCGATCTTCCTCCACTGCAATTCCGGTTCCGGCTACACGGCAGGATGCGTGAGCGTCAGTTCGGCCAACATGGTATGGCTTCTGCAATGGCTGGACCGCAACCAGGAACCCAAGATCCTCATCTGCTTAGACAGTGAACTGCAAGGCTTCTACCACTAGAAGGAAGTGGCGCCGAGAAGTCGCCGACCCGCGCCATCAACAATTCCTCCATAGGTAAGGCACGATCTGCCCACGCCCCGGACACGAGTCGTCCACCGGGATGATGCACGATGGTCTTACCTCTTCTCTTCTCTCTCCTGGTTTACACGAAAGCCCGCTCGGCAGAAGCGGGCTTTCGTGTGTCTTGGGGCAACTGCCTTCGCGCTGGCTACTGCTCCGCCGCGCGAATCGGCTCCAGGGTAGACTCCTCGTTCTTCCCGGGTTTCACCAGCAGCGCCAGCAGCGCACCGATCGCCAGCACGATCGAGGCCAGCCGAAACGCCTTGCGCAGCGCCGAGACAAACGACTCGCTCGCAGCACTGGCAAGGCTCTTGCCCATCAGAGCGAAGTTCTTCGCTATGTCGTTGCCCACCGCGGTGCCAAACGCAGTGAACGCAGCTGCGTCGACCGGCATGCCCCCACCTGACGCTCCCATCTTCTGCATCACCGGGGTCAGCGCCTCCATCATTGACGCGCCGTCGAGGGAACCCCCCGTCGCCGCAGCCGCGACCACGGCGTCGGCGATTGGCTGCTGCATCGCAGCCGGAAGCGTCTCGTTTGCGGCATCACGTATGGCGCCTTCGATGAGCGGGAGCATGGCTGCCGTAGGCACTTGGCTCCTCAGCGTCGCTTCGTCGAACCCGGTGCCCCCCATGCCTGAGCTACTGTTCTCCACAACCTGCGTCACGTAGGGTATAGCCGCCGTGGGCAATGCCTGCACCGAGGGCAACGCCTTCACCATATTGGATGCCATCGCTGTGCTGAAGACCGCGCCGAGCACGGCGACGCCAAAGACGCCACCTATCGCACGCATCGTCGACAACACCCCCGAAGCGGCTCCCTCCTCGCCTTTCGGCGCAACAGCCATGACCGCGCTTGTCATCGGCGCCATCACGAGTCCCATGCCGACGCCGGCCAACACAAGCGGCAGTATCAACCACTGCCACCCATCGCCTGCCGACAGAAACGACAGCCAGAAGACCGACACGGCGGCGGTAAGCATCCCTGCGAACATCAGCCAGCGCGAGCCGATCCGGTCCGACAGGCGGCCGGCCATCGGCGCCGCGACCAGAATCGCAGCGCTCATGGGCGTCATCGCCAGGCCGGTGGCCCGAGCGGTGTAGCCGAGTTGCGCCTGCAGATACATCGGCACGAGAAAGAACAACCCCATCATGCCGAACATCAGCACGGCCCCGGAAGCGCTGCCCGCCGAGAACCCTCGGTTGCGGAACAGGCGCAGGTCGATGATGGGCTCCTTGGCGCGGCGCTCCCACGCAAGGAACAGCATGAGAACCACGGCGGCCAAGCCGAAGTAGCTCAGAGTGCGTGCGTCTCCCCAGCCGACCTTGGGACCCTCGATGAGGCCATAGCACAGCGAGGCCAACACGCCGACCGACAGGGCAGCGCCGAGCCAATCCACCTTGTGTGAACGATTGTCCTTAGATTCGGGAATCGCCCACAGGGCAAACGGGATCGCGATGAGCACAATCGGCAGATTGATGAAGAAGATATAGCGCCACGAAAATGCATCGGTCAGCACGCCACCAAGCAGTGGACCCGCGGCGGTCGCGGCGCCGCTGACAGCCCCCCAGATGCCCATCGCCATGCCGCGCTGATGCGGCGGGAAGCTCGCCGCCGTCAGTGACAACGTCGCCGGGACCATGAACGCGCCACCTAATGCCTGCAATACCCGCGCGGCGATCAATATCGCCGGCGTTGCAGCCAGCCCGCACATGAGCGACCCCGTGCCGAAGACAAGAAGTCCGGTCACGAAGAATCTCTTGCGGCCGAACATGTCACCCAAGCGCCCAAAGGTGACCAGCATGGAGGCGAACACAAGGGTGTACGCATTGAGAACCCACTCGGCATCCGAGAAGCTCGCACCGATGCCTTTGGTGATCGATTGGATCGAAACGTTCACGACCGTCGCGTCCAGCATGACCATGAACAGGGCCATGCAGACGGCAACAAGCACCCACCACTTGCGAGCGTAGGGATCGGAAGACACGGACTTGGACATGGTCACGCGGAAACCTCCTGATTGAAGTCCGAGGCCGAGGCCTCGATGAGCGCACGGTGCATCCGAATCAGATCCTTGAGTTCCTGCTCCGAGAGCACCCCGACGTATCTCCTCAGGTACTCCCGCTCTCCGTCTTCTACGCGGTCGAGCGCGTCTCGACCGTCTTCGGTGATACGTACGCGGACCACCCGGCGGTCGGATGCGTCCGACAGCCTCTCGATGAAGCCCCGCCGCTCGAGCTGGTCCACGAGTGCCGAGACAGCGGGTGCTTTGACGTCGAGCAGCGCTGCCAAGTCCGACATCTTCGTTGCGCCATGCCCTTGGAGCATCTTTGCGAGAAGTGCTTGCGTGGGCGTCAGCTCAAGATTCTCAGCAATGGCCAGATGTCGCCGAGCGAATACGCGCGCCAGCATGATGATCGTCGCATCCATCTCGGCAAGAAGGCCATCACTTATTTCGCTCTCTGAATTATTCATGGCTCGAACTTTATACTGAGCTGCAGCGACAATCAAGAGCAACCACGCCACTTTCCTCTTCCTCGGCTAGAATGACTGTGGAGCTTCCGGGCCCAAGGACCGATGGGGAGAAGCGTGGAACAGCAGCTGATCTTGGACCGCTATCGGCCGCTTGGCGAACTCGGCGAAGGGGGATTTGGTAGCGTCGCCCTCGCGTGGGACACGCGCATCCAACGCCGCGTCGCCATCAAGCGCATCCCGCTGCCGCTCGACGTGGCCGGCAACCCCGACCGCCACCCGCCCGGCTTGGCCGAGGCGCGCACGGCAGCGATGCTCAACCACCCGTCGATTGTCACGGTCTACGATTTCGCGACCGACGCCAACGAGGCGTTCATCATCATGGAGCATGTCGACGGCGCACCCCTCGACACCGTGCTCGCCGAGCTGGGCGGCTCTCTCACGCTCGACGAAACTGCGACCATCGTCGAGAGCGTAGGCAAAGCGCTCGCCTTCGCGCACTCAAACGGCGTGCTGCACCTCGATATCAAACCTGCCAACGTGCTCGTGACACTCGACGGGCGCATCAAGGTCGCGGACTTCGGCGTCTCGGCGCTGTCCTCGGCTGTGGGTCACAAGGGCGGAGGCGGAGGAACGCTCGGCCACATGCCGCTCGAGCAGCTCGACAGCGAACCGGTCGACGAGACGACGGACGAGTGGGCGCTCGCCGCCCTAGTGTACGAATGCGTCTGCGGCACCAACCCCTTCGACGCCGCAACGGTCGCCGAGGCTGCGGCCCGCCTTGAGCGGCCCATCGCTCCGCCATCGACGTTCGACCGCAGTGTGCCTTCTGCCGTCGACCTCATCCTGCTCGCGGCGCTCGACGTCAGTCCCGACGAGCGCTATCCGGCGATCGTCGACTTCACCGGCGCCCTGCTCCCCCACCTCGGAGATCCGGCTGCCGGTCGCGAATCGCTCGCCGAGTTGGTGGAGTCGCTCGTCACCGAGGCCGAACCCGCCGAGGATGAGGACGCCGACATCGCGGCGCTCGGCCTGTGGGACCGCCTCCGCGGCCGCACCGGACAGCTGCTGCTGCGCGCGATTGCAGCGACGGAGTCCGGCTGGCTCGCGTGGGCCGGGTTGTCGGCGTTTCCACTCGAGAACGCCCCTCGCGCCGCCGCGATCGCGCTCGTCGCGCTCGTAGCCGTGCTGGCTCCGTCTCTCGGCGCAGGTGTAGCGTTGCTGGCCTTCGCCGCCGGGCTGTTCGCACGCGGCTTGTCGCTCTTGGGTGCCGCATTCGTCGTCGTGGGCGCCGCGTGGTGGTGGCTCTCCGGCCGCAAGAGTGCCGGCGCGGCAGTGCTCCCCGCGGCCTCGCCGCTTCTCGGCATCGCGCGCATACCGCTCGCATTGCCGCTGCTGGCGGGCTTCGCACTCCCGCCGCTGTCCGCCGCGGTCACCGGGCTGGCGGGCGGGCTGCTCGGCGTGCTGGCTTCGGCAGCGTCCGGCGGGGGCGTCGCACAGGCGCCGTACGTCGGAGTAGGCGCGAAGCTGTTGACGGATCCGGCTGCGGCCTCCGCACTGGGGGCCAACGTTGCCGCCGCGTTCACCTCCCCTGCGACCTGGATTGCGATCGCGTCGTGGCCCCTTGCTGCGCTCGCGATGTCGCTCTTCGCGCGCCGCAGCTCGCGAGCAGCAGCAAGCATCGGTGCCGCCTTGGGAGCGGGCATCCTCGTCGGCGGGTATGGACTCGCGCGTGTTGCGGCGTCCGCGCAGCATGGCGCAGGGTTGTGGCTTGGCGACGCTTTCGCGCTCTCTCTAGCCGGCTCACTTATACTTGTGTATCTGGTCATCGCCCTTGGCGCACCGGTTCGGGGCGAACAAGAGTACGCAGACCTTTCTGCCGCGGAGCAAGACGAGTAGTGGGAAGCTAAAAATGAGCATCCTCTCAGACTTCGAAGATCGCGCCGGCCGCATCGTAGAGGGCGGCTTCGCCCGCATGTTCCGCTCGCCCGTGCAACCGGCCGAGCTGGCCCACAAGCTGGGACGCGAGATGGATCGCAGCAAGGTCGTTGGTATCGGCAGGGTCTACGCTCCAACAATGTACAGCGTGCTACTCTCCCAGCCCGACGATGCTCGGCTGGGCGGATTCGCAGCCACACTCGCAGGAGAACTCGAAACCTATCTGGTGGGCTACGCGCGTGAGCGTTCCTACACGCTGGCGGCTCGGCCCATCGTGCGCTTCCTGGTGGACGATCAACTCAAGCTGGGACGCGTCGAGGTCATCGGCGAGCTGCTGTCGCCGGAGGAACTGGCACAAGAACGCGGAGTGCCCGCGGGGGCCGAAGCCCACTCGGACCCGGTCATCGTCAGTGCCACGCCTGGGCCTGCCCCTGCCGCCGTCGCAGAGCACCCGGCCCGAGTCACCGTCGGCGAAGCGGGCGACGTCGCCCTGCTCGGCGACCGGATGATCGTGGGCAGGACGGCAACGTGCGACATCACGCTCGCCGACAAGAACGTCTCGCGCGAGCATGCGGCCTTCGTGCGCGAGGGTGACGGCTGGGCGATTGAGGATCTCGGCTCCACGAACGGAACGACGCTCAACGGCCGCAGCGTCGAGAGCGCTCGCCTGCACGACGCCGACGTGGTGGCCATCGGTGTCACGACGCTCGTCTACCACGAACCGACCGGTAGCGCCCTCGGTCGGCCGCTCGGCGACTGGCCGACCGCATGATCGACATCGTGCTCTTCGCGGGTCGGCTGCTGTTGCTCGCGTTGCTCTATCTCTTCCTCGTGGCGGCCGTGAAGACGGGCATCGGGCTGGTGGCCGGTCAGCGCACCAAGGGCCGTGGAGCCTGGACGATCACCGTCGTGCAGGGTCCGAAGGAACTCATGGGCGTCAAGGTCGGCGTCAACGGCCCTATAGTCATCGGCAGGTCGCCCGGCGCCGACATTGTGATCGGCGATGACTTCGTCTCAGGCAAGCACGCGCGCGTTTCTCCCTCCGGCGACGGTGCAGTGCTCGAGGACCTCGGCTCCACCAACGGCACCGTCTTGAACGGCCAGCGCATCAGCGTGCCCTCGACGCTCGGTTTGGGTGACTCGATTGACATCGGCAGCGTGCGGATGAAAGTGGGCCGCTCGTGACAGCCGCCCGAACCAAACAGAACTGGGCCGCACTCACCGATATCGGCCGCGTGCGCAGCCACAACGAGGACAGCGTTCTGGCGCAGCCGCCCCTCTTCGTGGTCGCCGACGGGCTCGGCGGACACGAGGCCGGCGAGGTCGCCAGCTCCATCGCCGTGCAGATGCTGCGAGACCACGCGCCGCGACGCGCCGACTCAAAAGCGCTCGCCCGCGCGGTCCGGCTGGCCAACCGCGAGGTGATCCGCTCGGCTCGCGAAGGACACGGACGCGCCGGCATGGGCACCACCATGACCGCCGCGATCATCGAGGGCGCTCACATCGCGATCGCGCAGGTGGGCGACTCGCGCGCGTACCTGCTGCACGCCGGCCACCTCGACCGCATCACCGAGGACCACTCGATGGTGGCCGACCTCATTCGCCGAGGGCAGCTCACGGAGGCCGAGGCGCGCTACCACCCCAACCGCAGTGTGATCACGCGCGCGCTGGGAACCGACGCGAACATGACCGCCGACACCTTCGACATCGACGCTGCTGCCGGTGATCGTCTCCTGCTGTGCTCCGACGGCCTCACCGGCATGCTGGAAGACGCCGGAATCGCCGAGATCCTCAGCACCTATCACGACCCCGGGGCCGCAGCGCACGCCCTCATCGACGCCGCCAACAACGCCGGAGGACACGACAACATCTCCGTCGCCATCGTCGATATCGCCGCGGATGGCGTGGTCCAGGGCTCCGACGTCAACGCCGCCGGAGCGCGCAAGGGCCGAGGCTGGCTGGCCGCAATCGGCTGGCTCATCCTCTTCGCCATCATCGTTGGGGGCGTCTCGTTCGCCAGCTACCGTGTCGCCAGCTCACGCGCCTATCTCATCGCCGAGAACGGCGTCGTCGCGGTATACCGCGGCGTTCCCGGCTCATTCGCCGGCATAAGACTCTCCTGGCCTTCGCAGGTCACGACCATCGGCGTCGACTCGCTGCCGACTGCGACCGCACAGCGCCTGCGCGACGGCGTCCAGGTCGACAGTCTCGGCGCCGCACTCGAACTTGCAGACACCTACCGCGACCAAGCCGCGAAGCCAACTCCCTAGGGAACCCGCAGTATGCGCTCACGCCGTACGACCGAACTGCTTCTCCTGCTTGCGGCAACGCCGCCGGTGCTGCTGGCGTTCGCTCTGATCTACGCCCAGCGCCTCGGTACATTCGGCTTCTCCAGCCTCGCCGTGCCCGGTGCCCTGCTGGTCGCGTTTCTGATCGCGCACCTCACGGTTCGCCGGTTCGCCAAGAACGCCGATCCCGGCCTTCTGCCTGTGGCGTTCCTCTTGTCGGGTGTCGGCCTTGCTGTGGTCACCCGCCTCGACGCCTCATTGGCCGCAAGCCAAGTGGTGTGGCTGTTCGTCGGCGTGGGGGCGCTTGCCGGAACACTGGTGCTGGTGCCCTCGCTCGAGCGACTCGCAAGGTACAAGTACACGATCATGATCGCCGGCATCGTGCTGCTGCTTCTGCCCGCTTTCATCGGCCAGGAGATCAACGGCGCCAAACTCTGGATCCATTTTGCTGGGATGTCGTTCCAGCCGGGCGAAATCGCCAAGGTGCTCATCGTCCTCTTTCTGGCCGCCTACCTCTCCGAGCACCGTGAGATGCTGTCCGTATCCACCCGCAGAATCTGGGGCGTGCGGATACCCGAACTCAGGACTTTGGCGCCTCTGCTCGCAATGTGGGCTGTTTCGCTCATAGTCCTTGTGTTCGAGCGAGACCTTGGGTCGTCGCTGCTGTTCTTCCTGACCTTCCTGACCATGCTCTACACCGCTACGGGGCGGCCGCTCTACGTGGTTGTGGGGCTCGCCCTCTTCAGTGGGGGTGCCACCGGCGCCTACTATGCGTTCGGGCACGTGCGTGCACGAGTCGACATATGGCTGCACCCGTTCGCCGATGCGGCAGGCAAGGGCTACCAGCTCGTGCAGTCGTTGTTCGCGCTCTCAGCCGGAGGCCTCTCCGGCGTGGGACTGGGAGAGGGGCTGCCCACGCGCATCCCGTTCGTGGCCACCGACTTTGTGTTCTCGGCCATCGGCGAGGAACTGGGGTTGCTCGGCGGCGCTGCGATCGTGCTGTGCTTCCTGGTGTTCGCGATCCGCGGGCTGGCGACGGCGTCGCGCGCCAAGACCGACATGGCCGCGTTCACGGCGGCGGGCTTGGTGGCCGCAATCGTGTTGCAGGCATTCGTCATCATCGGCGGGGTATCGAAGCTGATTCCGCTCACGGGCGTCACGCTGCCCTTCATCAGCTATGGCGGCTCATCTCTGTTGTCGAGCTTCATCGCATTGGGACTGTTGCTGCGCGCCGGCGACGAGGGCACGGGCACACAGACCGAGATGCAGATGACCTCCACCGACCTCGGAGTGCTGGGGCGCCTCGCGCTGGGCAAACGCCTGACGCGCGTGGCGGGCGTCATTGCGCTGCTACTTGCGGCGCTGATCGTCAACCTCACATGGGTGCAGGTGATCGACGCTCGCGCGCTCAACAACCACGTCGCCAACACGCGCAACCTCGCCAAGGAAGCCAAGCAGGCGCGCGGCTCCATCATCACCCGCGACGGCGTGGTGCTGGCGCAGTCCGTCGCCAATCCCGACGGCACATACACGCGTGTCTACCCCGCGGGCAACTTGGCGGCGCACATCGTCGGCTACTACAGCACCCGCTACGGCCGAAGCGGCATCGAGGCCGCCGAGAACGATGTGCTCGCCGGCGGACAAAGCTCATTTGCGACGTGGGGCGACGTCTTCAACGCGGCCTTGGGCCGTCCTGTCGCCGGAAGCGATGTGGTGCTCACCATCGACAGCCGCGTTCAGGCGGCGGCGCAAGGAGCGCTTGAGGGCAAGACGGGTGCCTGCGTCGTGCTCGACCCGCGCAACGGCGCTGTGCTCGCATCGGCATCGAGCCCGACATACTCCCCCGGCACCGTCGACGCGAACTGGGCCTCGCTCAACGCGACCGGTACGACGGCCCTGCTCGACCGCGCTCGACTGTCGCTCTATCCGCCGGGATCCACATTCAAGGTGGTGACGCTGACGGGTGCGTTCTCTAAGGGAGTTGCCACGCCGGACTCCGTCTTCTCCGGCCCCGGGACACTCGTCATCGGCGGTGCGCCGGTCACCAACTTCGAGAGCGGCTCCTACGGCGACCTCGATCTGACGACGGCAACGATGAAGTCAGTCAACACCGTCTTTGCGCAGCTAGCTGTGAAGTTGGGCGCATCCGCGCTCGTCAAGCAGTCACAGAGCTTCGGCTTTGGCAAGTCGGTGCCGTTCGAGCTTCCGGTAGCCACCTCGCTCATGCCCGATCCGACGCAGATGACCACGTGGGAGACCGCATGGGCGGGCGTGGGGCAGCCGGTCGGTGAGCACTCGAGCCCGGCCGGGCCGCAGACGACGGTCCTGCAGATGGCGCTGGTCTCGGCGAGCATCGCAAACGGCGGCACCGCCATGGCGCCACACGTCGTCGGCGCTGTCAACGACAACCTCGGCCGGCAGATCTCGGCGACCACAGCCAAGACGTTCACTACAGCTACCGACGCCAACACTGCGGCGCAGGTCTCGGCGATCATGCAGAAGGTCGTCGCGGCCGGTTCCGGAAGCCACGCGCAGGTTGCGGGCGTCAATGTCGCCGGCAAGACCGGCACCGCCGAGGTGGGCGCGGACGCCCCGACCAATGCGTGGTTCATCGCCTTCGCCCCTGCCGAGAACCCCACGGTGGCTATCGCGATCATGATCGAAGGCGGAGGCGTGGGCGGTCAGGTGGCGGCACCGCTGGCGAAAGCCGTGCTGGAGACTGCCTTAGCCGCGCAGGTAGGACACTAATTCAAGGCCGATAGGTGAGTTCGTACGCAAGTGGGCTAGAATAATGGGGCCGAGAATGTTCTCGGCGAAGAAACGGGAGCGCCTGTGGAAGACCTGATATTTGGCCGCAGATACCGTGTGACCGAGAAGATCGGCACCGGCGGCATGGCGGACGTATACAAGGCCGTCGACGAAGTACTCGGACGCACCGTCGCCATCAAGGTGATGCATCCGCAGTTCGCAGCGGACCCCGCATTCGCCGCCCGCTTCCGCCAGGAGGCTCAGGCTGCCGCGAACCTCGTCAGTCCCTACATCGTCAACATGTACGACTGGGGCCAGGACGGTAACACCTACTACATCGTCATGGAGTACGTGCGCGGCAACGACCTCAAGTCGCTCATCCAGCAGAGAGGCGCACTGTCCGCCGAGAAGGTCGCCGACATCGGCGCCCAGGTGTGCGCTGCGCTCGCTGTCGCCCACGGCTACGACATCATTCATCGCGACATCAAGCCTCACAACATCATGGTGCAGCCCGATGGCACCGTGAAGGTCATGGACTTCGGCATCGCGCGCGCCGGAAATTCGACGATGACGCAGACCGGCTCCGTGCTCGGCACGGCGCACTACGTGTCGCCCGAGCAGGCGCAGGGCAAGGAGCTGCGTGGCACGAGCGACCTGTATTCGCTCGGCGTGGCGCTCTATGAGGCAGCGACCGGGAAGGTTCCCTTCGACGCCGATACCCCCGTCGCAGTCGCGCTCAAGCAAGTGAACGAGCAGCCTCGGCCGCTGCGCGCCATCAACCCCAACGTCGATGCCGGCCTCGAAGCCGTGATCCTGAAAGCGATGCAGAAGAATCCGGCCTTGCGCTACAACTCGGCCGACCAGATGCGCCGAGACTTGCTCCAAGTGGCAGCGGGCCGCGTCCTGTTGAGCGCCGCCGCCGAGGCCAAGCCCGTGGTTTCTGCTTCCGAGCAGACCTCCGTCATGCCTCCCGTGGGCGGAGCTGTCGGCTATAGTGCGCCCCGGAACCGAACGGCACCACCGAAGAAGCGTCCGGCGTGGCCTTGGATTATCGCAGCGGTGGCGGTGGTTCTGATCGCAGGGCTCGGGACATCATGGGCTCTGCAGATAGGACCCTTCGCGCCCAAGACGATCTTGCTTCCCAACGTGATCGGCCAGAGTCAGGCTGACGCACAGAACCTCCTTATCCAGCAAGGGTTCCCGGTCACCGTGACCTCCGAGTACAGCAACGACCAGACAGCCGGATTGGTTGCCGCCCAGACTCCATCGGCCGGCGCCAAGGTCAAGAAGGGTACGGAGATCAAGCTGGTCATCAGCAAGGGACCCGATCTGATCAACGTTCCCAACGTCGTCGGCTTCACTGAGAAGGCGGCGCTCGAGACCCTCAAGTCTGCCGGCTTCATTCCGCAGGCGCTTCCGGGCGAGTTCAACAAGGACGTCGCGCTGGGAAACGTCATTCGGCAGCAGCCCGGAGCAAATACCAAGGCAGCCAGGGGCTCGGTGGTCAACTACGTGGTCTCGCAGGGAACGGAGCTTGTGCAAGTACCCGGAGTGACCAATCAGGCTGAGGCGGCGGCGACCGCCGCGCTCCAGAAGGTTGGTTTCGTCGTCCTCTCGAAGACTGACTTCAGCGAGACTGTGGCAAAGGGCCTCGTCATCAGCCAGGATCCTCAAGGTGGAGTCTCGGTGGCGAAGGGTTCGACCGTCACCATCACGGTCTCGAAGGGAACGGCTTTCGTCGCGATACCGGATGTCATCGGCCAGAAGGAAGCTGCAGCAACCACGACGTTGAAGAACGCCGGGTTCAAGGTGACGGTAGTCTACGAGCTGCACAGCAACTCCGGCAACGTCATCGACATGAGCCCCAAGCCTCCCGCGACGGGCAAGGCCGGAGACATCATCGTGATAACGGTTGACGCGAAGTCGACCCCCTAGCCCCTACTCGGCAGCGGCCTTGCCCGCAAGATAGCCGAACGTGGTCGCACGGCCGAGGCTCCCCCCGGGGATGAGTTGCGTGTAGTCGTTGCCGTAGAAGCCGCCTGCCGTGTTGCCGGCTGCGTAGAGGCCCGGAATGGGCGCGTCGTTCTTGTCGAGAACCTGCAGCTTTGTATTGACCCACACGCCACCGCCGGGCACGGTCAGGAGCCCTGGATGCCTGGGGATCGCATAGAACGGCGCCTGTGCTATGGCCGACGCCTTGAGGTATGCGGGGTTTTTGCCGAAGTCGTCATCGCGTCCGGCCTTGACCAGCTCATTGTAGCGGGCGACGGTTGCAGCCAACGTCTTCCCGGGGACGCTGATCTTGCCGGCGAGCTCCTCGAGCGTCGCACCCTGGATGACGGCACCGCGCTTGATGCCCGTCGACCACACGTCGGCAGCTGCCGCTTGGGAAGTCGAGAGCAGTTCCCCGGGCAGGATCGGCAGTCGCGTCCAGCTCTTGCCGAATGCTGACCACTGTGTCGGCCAGGTCGAATCGCAGATCTGGAACTTGGTCTGTGCGGGTTGCCGCAGATCGGCATGGAACGCTGCATGGTACGCGGAGTCTTCGTTGCAGTACCGCTCGCCACGAGTGTTTACCGTAAGCCACGGTGATCCCGAAAACGGGAAGTCTCCGCTTGATTGATCGACCGCGGTGTAGCCGAGCATCGGCGCGTGCTGCCACTGCATGACCTTCGCGCCAACCCACATCGCCATCTTCTGGCCGTCACCCGTGTTATACGCCGGCCGGTAGTAGTTTGCAGCGCCCGCCACCGCAGGGCAGTACTTGGCAACCATGTCCGTGTCGTTGCCGTAGTCCCCAGTCGCTAGGACGACGCCCTTGGCTGCGCTAATTCGAACGTACTTCCCGTCGGCGTTCTTACCGATCGCCCCGACCACTCGGCCGTCCTTCTGGATGAGCTGCAGGGCGGGCATGTTGTAGTGGATGTCGACGTTCTTCTTCAGGCAGTTGTCCACGAGAACCTTCATGAGAGCCTGCAGCCAGCCCTGCCACACGTGAAGCGTCGGGTACTGGCGGTTGAGCGGATCAGCCATCTGCACGTCGCCCGCCCACTCCACGGGCAGCTTGGCCGCGTCTGAGTAGGCTGTCATCCAGTCGATGACCTTGCCGCTGTTGTAGCCCCACAGCTTGATGAGGCCGAAGTCGGCTTTGTTGGCGGAGGCGTTCTGAAGTTCGATGAGTATCGGCAGGATGTCGGGGTTGTACCCCTTCGCGATCTGCAACTTGCTGCCCAGACCGCCGATCCATGAGCCTTGTGCGAAGAAGGTGCCCGCCTTCTGCATGACTGCGACGTGGGCCCCGGTCTCGGCAGCCGAGAGAGCGGCGGTGATTCCCGCCGAGCCAAACCCGACCACCAAGACATCGGTGGCTATCGTCTGCACAATCGCGGATTCCGGAATGGGCGTCGGTGGGGTCTCGAACGGGTAGACGCCGGGATCGGTCGTCTTGCCGGTGTCGGGGAACGTGGGAGAGGGCACCGTGGCGGGCGCAGGTGCGCAGCCGCCGAGCATGTTCGCGCCGACGACCGCAGCCGAGCCTAGGGCGGCTCCACGAAGGAAGTCCCTTCTCGACAGGCCCGCGTTGTCTTTGGCTTCCATGCACACTCCTGACCGAGATGCTCGATGCGACCATGATACCGCGACGGGCGCGGGCCGGTATTCGCGCGCCCAAGTCGTCATGCAAACGAAAGGACCCGCCCATGACCGGCAGGTCCCTCGCGGGCTGCAATACTTGGGTGAGCTCGGCCGTGGCTTAGCCGAGGGACTTCCGGAACAACAGCCTCGCTCTGTCGCGCTCCGGTTGTTCGGAACTCGTCACAATATCCCCGTCCAAGCTATCGAACAGCTGCACTATTTCGCCGGGCGCAAGTACGAACTCAGCCCTGTAACGTTCAGCGTTCGCTGGTGTGGCCAGAATCGATTCCATCAGCAGAAATCCACCATCGCTTAGCAGGTCATAGAGCTTTGGGATGAGTTCTCGCAGCAGGAAATTGAAAACGATGATGAGATCGAATGGCCCTTCCGGCACCTCTTCGCGCAGATCAAGCCGGAGAAACTCGACCTGAACTCCTTCGCGCTGCGCCCAGGCGCGCGCCTTGGCGATACCGACGTCGGAGTTGTCCACGCCGATCACGTCAAACCCCTCATGCGCGAGGAAGATGCTGTTGCGCCCCTCGCCACAGGCGACGTCCAGAGCATTCCGTCCGAACACTTCGAGCTCGATGAACCCGATGCTCTCAGCCAGAAATGCCGAGGGCTCGGGGCCCATGGCGTACTCCTTGCCCAAGTAGCGCTCGTTCCATGATTCGCGTTCGGACTTCATGCGCCCTTCCTTCGGCTTGTCATCTGATGGCCTCATCCCTTCAGGGGTATATCCCACCGTACAGTCAATTCGTGAGGAGGCAGCTCGCGATGCCCATTATCAACAGTCTGATGGATTCCTGGAAACACAGCTACACAGTGCGCCGAGTGTTCGGCGAGCCGGTCATATCCAACAACGTCACCGTGATTCCGGTGGCAATGGTCGCCGGCGGCGGAGGTGGTGGGGCAGGCGGTTCCACGGAGGCTGACGGCAGCGAAGGTGAAGGCGGCGGGTTCGGCGGAGTCGCTCGGCCGGCCGGCGTGTACGTGGTGAAGGCAGACAGCGTCGAGTGGGTTCCTGCGCTCGACATCACGCTGCTGGGCCTAGCCGGGATAGCGTTGACCGCTCTGATCACTCTCACGATCGGGCGGGCGATCAGAAAACGGCGATAGTCCCGCCGGCCCTCGTACCAATTCCGAAAATCCCTCTGTCTGCGCACGGGAGAAGAAGGCTAGAATCGGATCTCACGAATGATCGGCCATTTGAGCCTTCGGATCCGGCTCTCGCAGAACAACTGGGAAGGAACGGCCCGTGTGTTGGGAGTGCAAGCCGCTGTGCGGGGGCTGTAGGCCGCCGAGGAAGAAGGCCGTCAGTTGCCCGGAATGCGGTGACTACACGGTGTTCGACATCAAGATCCAGGCGGTGCCTGAGACTCGATATTGCAGAGAGTGTGGCGCCGACATGACCGAGTTGGCGACTCCTCGGATTGTCAGTTGCAGAACCAGCGGCCTACTATGCGCCAATCCCTGTGGCCGCAGTGTGAAGGAACCTGAAGACGGCGTTTACGAGATCTGCACGATGAACACGCCACCACCTGTAAGCCTCGCCTGATGGCAGAAAGACGGTAGTCATGCCCACAAGAAGAAACGCGCTGCTTGTCTTCAGCAAGCCGCCCATACCGGGCCTGGTGAAGACCCGATTGAGCACTCAGAAGGACGGATGGTATTCGCTGGAGATAGCCGCCTGGCTCTACAACTGCATGTTCTTCGACGTGCTGGAAATCACCTGCGACGCGCTCACCGACCTGGAAGCCAAGCAGGCCGCCGAGAACCGCCCCGGTGATCCGACGGACGTCTACGACATCTTCATCTCAACAACCCCTGCCGAGAACGTCGCCGTCATGGAGAAGTGCCTTGCGGATTCCGGACAGTGGCCTCGCAGGTTCACAGTGATCCACGACACGGGCGCAAGCTTCGACGAGCATTACAACGATGCCTTTGAGCAGGTCTTCTCCCTGGGATACGACACTATCCTGTCGTACGGGGCCGATATGCCCGCCCTCACGAAATCGGTCATCATCGAAGGACTCGAGAAGCTGCAACGGCTGTCCGAGACGGAGAAGGGCGGATTCGTGCTTTCGCCCGACCAGCAAATGGGTGTTTCGCTGGTCGGCTGGACCAAGGATGCACACATGGACCACACCGGCGTCTTCTACAATGTGGACGGCCTGACGGTGCTCCCGGCCTATATCCAGAAGGCCGAAGCTCGGGGCGTCCCGACGTTCTATCTCCCCGCAGTTCCCGACGTGGACACGATACTTGACCTCCTTCACGCCGTGACCTTGATGGAAGCCATGGAGTACTGCTCCCGTTACGAGAGTCTCACGGTGCCTTGGCGCACATTAGGCGCCGTGCGCGAGCTGAATATCCAAGTGCTCGTCCCGCCAAACGAGCTTCGCGATTCCCGAGAGGGAATCGATACCTGATGGCCCCCGGCTCCAGCGCCGGACGAGACCGCACAGGGCCCACTGCGCCGGAGAACGATCGACCTCAACAATACCTACGCGACTGACACTGCGCTACAATACGTTCGCCCTGTCTCGGAGGCAGCGTGGAGATCCGTGACGGCAGCGCTGTGATGCTCGCCCGACCGCCCAAAGCCACCACCCGTGCGCGTCAGCGCTGGGCTGGGCAACTGCACCGCAAGCCCTCGTAGCTCAGGGGATAGAGCACAGGTTTCCTAACGATATGGAAGTACCTTCCATCAGGCCCAGTGAGGGTGTTTCAGGCACAAACCAACTCCCCTGAGGACCTCTCAGATCCTGCCCGGTCGGCTGGTGACAGTTACTATGCAGTTACTAGTTTCGCGAGCCTCTTCTAGCCGAACAGCGGGAGTCCGCTCGCTTCAAGGCCTTCTCTACCTCGTCAACCGCCCGCGGCCGATGTCAAAGAGGCTGCGCAGATCAGACAACGTCTCGGCGCCTGCCTCAGCTGCTCCGGGGCCCATTCAGGCAGCTGCCCTCAGCGGGAGTCTGAGCTTCAATGCTCTGCCTGTTTAGGTCAGCTTGACGGATCTATGGCGCTTCATACCGGTCGCCGCCGGGATGAGCTTGTTGACGATGACGTTCTCTTCCAGGTCGAGAAGATGGTCTTCTTTGCCGGAGATCGCCGCATCGGCAAGAAGACGTGTGGTTTCCTGGAACGAAGTCGCAGACAGATAGCTCTCGGTAGCCAGTCATGCGGAGCCCTGCAAGGCCCGACACGGAGCGCGGAGGGCGGTGCCCATTACCATGTCAGCAATCCAGGAGTTTGAAGGGCAGCAAGGTACCGATTCCTGAACTCGCATAGACCTCACCTGAGGTGGTGACGAAGACCGCTTCGAGACCCGGTTGATCTTCAATGAAGCCGAGCGCCTTGTCGAGCCCCATGATGATCAGTGCCGTCGAATAGCCGTCAGCGTCGAGGGAGCGCTCGGCGACGACCGAAGCACCGAGCAGGTCGGTATCCGCTGGATAACCGCTGCGCGGGTCGAGGATGTGATGGTAGAGCCGTCCCTCGCGTTCAAAGGCGCGCTCGTAGACGCCGCTCGTCACCACTGATCGGTCGCGCACCTCAAACATTCCGAAGGACTGGGGGGCCTGCTGCATCAAGGAGGACTGCGGCCTGCGCAGACCAATGCGCCAGGCGGTGCCATCTGGCTTGCCACCGAGCACCGCAACATTGCCCCCAAGGTTGACGAGTGCGCTTTCTACGCCATGCGCAACCAGAGTCTCGATGAGCCGGTCGGCAATGTAGCCTTTGGCGATGCCGCCGAGGTCGATCGTGGCGAGGGGGTCCTCGAGCTGCACGGTCGCGCCCTCCACATGCACTCGGCGGTAGTCGACATGACACAGCGCCTCAGCGATTTGCTGCTCAGTCGGGATAACCTGCCCCTTGAAATCCCACAGTCGAACAACGGCCCCCATCGTCACGTCATAGAGTCCACCGGACGCTTTGCTGTACCCGAAGGCAGCGCTGGTAAGTGCCGCGAGCTCGCCGTCGACATCCATCGGTTCGCCACAGGCCAGATTCAGACGCGTAAGCTCGCTTATCGGGTCGGTGCGCGAGAAGAGCTTTTCGTAACGCACACAAAGCGCCACGACTTCGTCAAGGGCGGCGGCATCGGCCGTCCAGGCACTGACACGGTTCGTGGTGTTGAATGCAAAGAACTCACGGGTAAACGGTGTTGATGGTACAGCGGCCATCTCTTCCCCTTGCCGAAGCGAATGATCCCACGCAAGTCGGCTCCACATCGATTGATGGGCTCGCCTCGCGTTGGTGGCGTGTGAGAACGTCCTCTGGATGTATATCGTAAACACCAATTTCGGCCCGAATTGCCCAAGATTCTCTGACACGGCATACGGGAAGACATCGAGCTACTACGGGGCCGTTTGCTCCTTCAGCTCCTGCGATCTTCTGGCTACAAGTGGCCCGCCATCCCCATGAAGACCAAGAAGCGACAGTCACAGCCCCACGAATTGATAGCGGAAGCCTGTCTGCCTGAGGGTTGATATGAGGAACCGTTTCTCCCGTCAACTTCTATTCTCCTCGTCGGTCAGCAGGGACTCGAGACCGCGATAGGCGATGAGTGCGATGACACCGTTGAGCACAGCCTTGCCGAGGTTGAAAGGCAGCAAGGTGGGCAGGACGAGGGCCACAACATCTTCATAAGTGCGAGACAGGTAGAACGGTGTGACGACGAAGTTGAGGCAGATCGAGGCGGTCACTGCGGCAAGGATACCGGCGCAGATGCCGAGCACGGCGCGCATGAATCTCGGAGCCTGGCGGTAGACGAGCGCGGTGACCACGACGTATGAGACCGAGAACATAGTGTTCATGATTGCATCGAACGGGCTGGTGGCTAATTGGGGTGCCCAAGCAAAGGCGGCTACGGCCGCACCGTACCAAGGACCGTAGAGAAAACCTGCCAGAAGCACAACGACGCCCGAAGGGTCGTACTTCAACCACTCGGCACCAGGGAAAGACGACAGTTGAATGAAGCTCATCACCATGGCCATGAGCGCGAGTATGATGAGCGCGGCGAACTGCTTTGGCGAGCGTTCCAATCTGCCCGGCTGCATCGCTGTCTACGGCTCTCTTCCCCGATTATCCTCGGCTAAGAGGGGCACGGAAACGGAAGCCCGCTCCCGTGCCCTCGTCAGCTGGCATTCACCCTTTGGCGGCCTTTGCGGCGCTCACCGCAGCCTTCACGTAGTTGGCGGTGTCTGCCAATGTGGCACCGGAGACGTCATCAGGACTATCCACGGAAACGCTGGAGACCTTCTGCCCGACCAGTGCTTTCTCGATGGCTTTCATCGAGTCGAGCCACTGTTTGGTCGCGCCGACCATATGCTCGGAGTATATCTTACTGTTAATCGACTTGGACATGAGCATTTGGCCCGCGGCGTAACTCTGGCCGAGTAGTTTGTCCGAGTTTGGCACCGATATGAGGCCAGCGGTCTTGGCGTCCAAGAACTGGAACTCGTCGATGCTGACACCCACGAAGGTGTCTGAATGCACAAGTGAGACGGCATTCGCGAAGGCAAAGGTGCCGTGGCAGACGGCATCGACGTGGCCGATCCTGATTTCGCTGGCATCCCCGTCGAAGCTGCCTTCGGTGGTGAGCGTATTGTCGGCTGCAACCGCGGCAACGCCCTTCACGTAATTGACCCTGTCAACGAGGGTTGCGCCCGAGATATCGTCGATCTTCACACTGGTCAGGTCAGCTGGTGATTTGCCCACGACAAAAGCCTCGATTGCGGCCATGGATATAGACCAGAGCTGTTTGGATCCGCCCTCGTCGGCCATCCACTTGGACAAGACCTTGTCGTTGTCCTTCTTCGAGATGAGAACCATGCCAGCAGCATAGCCTTTGCCCAAGTCGGATTTGGAGTTCGGTACCGGCGTCCATGCGTGGGCTGAATCCATTAATTGGAAATCCTCGATGTCGCAAGCGACGATCTTGCCGCTCTCGTCGACAGCTACAACAGCCTGCGCGTAAGAGCGGCTGGTGTGAGCTGAGAAATAGCCACGGTGCAGCGTGACCTTTTTCGGAGCGGCTCCGCCGCCCGACGCCGCGGGTGGATTCCCGCCGCTTGCCGCACAGCCTCCAAGGGCGTAAGCGCCCAGCGCGCCGAAAGCCAGTACAGTGGTGCCCTTCATGAAATCGCGCCTCGTTAGTTCCATACCCAAATTCCTCCTTCGTATCCCTTTGCTCGACGGCGCACCATCGCCATTCCCGCAATACTCGCCGCGAGTGTTTCCGTGGCATAGCGTGAGGGCAGCCGCAGACTCCTGAAATAGTCAGAAAGGTGGAAATCGTCCCACGATGATGCTCGGGGCATATCGACGGAAAGGATGAAGGAAGGGCATTTTAGCTGCTCAGAAGCCCAATGAAGAGTTCAACCGTTGTCTGGGTCGCTGTCGATCGCTGGGCTGTCAAGCAAGTCAAGCAGCGCCTCGCGCGAGTTGATGTTGAGCTTCCGGTAGATGTTGCCGCGATGACTGCGGATGGTGCTCTCCGCTACGACGAGTATCTCGGCGACATGACTCGCGCCGTAGCCACGTCCGAGCAAGGGGATGATCTCAGCCTCACGTTCAGTGAGATGATAGGCTTTGGCCAGAACGGCGCAGCGTGCTTGTAAGGAAGGCGCGATCTTCTCACTTTCATCCGCCGCGCCTTCAATAAGCATCCGCCATATCCGCGACCCTGGCGTGAGCAGAAGCAGCCCCACGGCGCAGGCAAACAGCGCAATGCCGACCTGAGGTCGATAACTGCCGAGGAATCCAGCTTCAGTGCCCCTGAAGGCAAGCAACGCGACGAGGCTAAGCGCGATCAGTAGCAGGGCAGCAGACGGCAGCAGCAGCGAGCGCATGCGATTGGCGACGGCAAGCAGCATTGCTGAGAGCAAGAGGGCGTAGATCGAGCAGAAGACGTCGATGCCGATGTGCATGATCAGCATTTTGGCGTCGCTTGTGGCGAATGGGACGATAGCGAACAGGGCAAGCGCCAACATCGGGAGATACAGACGGCAGATGGTGCTGACGAGACCCTGATCACTGTATACGAGTAGCAGGATCGCGGCGCTCGGCGCACAGAGGAGGCCGGCGATCATCTCAGGAGTGTAGAGTCCGCCTAGGAGTGTCGTCGCACCGCTGTCCACACCCCGGTTGACGACGAAGAGCAGGAGGACGACGAGGGGTGTCACGACGAAGAAGAGTACGCGTGCGTAGGGTGGGGTGAAATCATCTGAGTCTTTGGCGAACGGGAGATTGAGGTGGCCGAAGATTTCCCACCATTTGGAGTTCGTGCCATTGTCCGCCGCAATGGCCTCTTGGACGTACCGCGGGGATCTGGTTGCATGCAGCGCGCCAAGCGAACCGACGCAGGCAAGCGCAAGACGTACACCTGATTCAATCTGCCAGGGCACCCAGTGCAAAGCCATGTTGAGCGCGGCAGTGAGACAAAGTGCGATGAGTAGCAACGCAAAGGTGAGACGTATGTTTCGCAACCGCAAGTGCCAGAGCCAAGTCATGATGAGGAGACTGAGCCCCACGCCGAGTAGAAGGCCTGATACGGCAAGGAGCGATCCGGACAGATTGGGGAACCAGAGTATGCTCTGGGAGCCGATGTAGCCGAGCAGATAGAGAACTGCCCCTGCGGTCACAAACCCCCTGCTAGGGCGATGGTAGGTGGCTCCTAACAAACAGAGGAAGAGGATCGCCAGCGCAGTCAACATGACAGCCATTGGCATCGTTTGGGGCAAGCTCGTGGCGCTGAAGGAAGAAAGCACCATTTGCGAACTCATACCCTTCATCAAATGGTGGAGGGCATCGAGGACGGGCAGGAGCAGTGGCAGGCTCACGCAGAAGGCAGCTACAGCAAGGCTGTCTAAGAAGTTGAGCTCGTCAAAGTGCCGCTTAAACATGGCGAAATCTTAGCAGATCGATGGAGGGTCTGCTCAGAGACCTTGACGTCGTTCTTCTCCCCGTCACTCGGCCAGATCGCGTCCGCGACTACATTGATGCGCATTGTGCGCAGTCTTCATTTGACTCTGCCCTGCACTCAATCGACATAGACCCCCACTCTGCTGGGTCATAGTCCTGGCTCCGGCACCTAACGATATGGAAGTACCTTCCATCAGGTAGGGTGTTTCAGGCACAAACCAACTCCCCTGAGGACCTCTCAGATCCTGCCCGGTCGGCTGGTGACCGTTACTATGCAGTTACTAGTTTCGCGAGCCGCTTCTAGCCGAACAGTGGGAGTCCGCTCGCTTCAAGGCCTTCTCTACCTCGTCAATTGCCTGCGGCCGAGTGCGCTTTCTACGCATGCGCAGCCAAGTCTCGATGAGCCGGTCGGCAATATGGCCCCTTCAGCGATGCCACCGAGTTCGATCGTGGCGAGGGGGTCCTCAAGCTACAGGTCCGGATCCTCCACGGGCACTCGGCGGTAGTCGGCATGACACAGCGCCTCAGCGATTTGCTGCCCGGTCGGAGCCAGTGTTTTCCCGCCAAGATGGTTGCGCGCGCAGGAGCAGGGACTGCGATTACTTCCTTCGTTCTTCAGCTTCCAGCAAGTCCAGCAATTGTTGCCGATCGTGGATACCCATCTTGGCATAGAAGCGGCCTACATAGTTCTTGACAGTGAAAACCGACAGGTAGTACTTCTTGGCTATGAAAGGCGCACTGCGACCAGCCGCATATTCCAACAGTACCTGATACTCCCTCTGACTTAGGGAAAACCGTGTCGCCAGTTCCTGGGCGCAGGTTTCCAGACTCGTTTTCACACTTGCTTGGTTCTCGGCTGACGCACTGTCAGCGATCTTTCTCTGCAATCTATAGGTGATGACGAACAGGCTTAGGTTAATCAGAGCAAAGACCGCCAGGGCCCAAAGGTTAACGGTATCAATAGTCGATTGCGCATCAGTAAGCGCCCGAGCAACATAGGCCGTGAGGTTGCCGCACATCCGGGTGAACGAGACTGTGAAGACCGAGATGCCCATCAGCACACCTGCCTGGACAGGTCCCGATTTGCCCACCTTGAAGACGAAGAGCCAGATAGCAAGGTGCATGTAGATCACAAGAGCCAGTGTAGCGAAATACAACATATGGGTGAAGCGAGAGTCGAGTAGCGCTATGAGCAGGAATACGAATGAGCCGATACTGACCATGAAGAAGGAGACCTCGATGCTGATCTCCTTCTTGAAGAGGAAACCGATCAGGATTATTGCAGGGATCCCTAGGTTGTCGATCAGGCTGCTTGTCGGTTGAAGATATGCCAGCTCCAGCATGTCGGGCGCGAGCTGCTCGAACGCACCGAAGAGAAAGGGAGCTAACGCTGCACCACCGATAGCCATTGCAGTCAGAGTGATCTGGGTGCGGCTCAATTGGCTAATATCATCAACGGCGGGCCTCACGGCGACTAGCTCGAAGTCTCTTTCAGCCCCCATGGACACGATCCACACAACGGTGGCGATCACGAACAACACATAGAAGAAATACTCAGCCGCCTTGATGTCTGTAAACCCGAGCATGGTTAAGGCGTAGTTGGCTGATCCGGCCAGCATGTGCTGAATAATGACAACGTATTTGATTGTGTTCCAAGAAAGGCGTGAGAGCAGGGTGGTCACAACGATCAGCCCGGTTGAGGTTGCTATCCCCAGGGCCACAAAGTAGACGTGATCCGTGAAGGCTGATTCAGACAAGAGCCCCAATACCGGCGAGGAGACGAAGAAGAAAACGGCAACCCCCCAGATCATCAGCAGTCGCCTGAAGGAGATGCCAACCTTGAGCATGTAGAGTGCCAATAACAGGGCGAATCCTGCTTTGAACAACGACAGCACAGTGCTTTGAGACGTCGTGCCGCCGATTTGGATAGGAGTCTGGAGGATATTGGCGGTCGAGTAGAAGACGAAAGCAATGCCGGCACAAATCACCACTGTACGCTTGTCGATACCCGTGCTGGCATCCATTGGCTCCTCCTATCCCCTAGGTTGCAGCCCATCAGATTATAGTGGGGCACTACACAGAAGGACATAGCGCTAAAAGCACTACAAGGACAGTTCCTTTAGCACACTGGGCACTTGTGATCCGACCTTCATCATGTACACAGCGAGCCGTCACAGGGCGACTCGGTGGTCGTGAGGAGGAGCAGATGAAAGAAGAAGAGGTTGATCGGCGAGGATTCCTGAAAGGCGCCGTGGGAGTCGGCGCCGTGGTGGCGGGTCTTGTGGCAACTGGCTGCACCAGCAAAGTGGCAACAGAGGTTCCCGCTTGGGATCATGAGGTGGACGTGGCAGTGGCCGGGTTTGGCATCGGCGGCTCGTCGGCTTCCTTGGCCGCGCAGAAGACAGGGGCCAAGGTGCTTTGTGTGGAGGCCTACTCCCAGGTTGGCGGCACAGCCGTGGATTCCGGTGGCGGTGCTGCCGGCCCCGCATCAATCGAGGCGGCAATGGCAACTATGCCTTATGGCAATCGCAAGTTGTTGCAGACTTTCGTGGAGGGAATGCCCAAGGTCACCGAGATGATCGTGAAAAGTGGCGCACCAGTTCGCGCTTCATCATCTGGGTTCACTATTGGTGCTGAGAGCACCCACAAATCCCGCCTGGCGTGCTTCGAGTTTCTGGCGAAGACCTTTACGGACGCTGGCGGAACCCTGTTGATGGACACCAAGGCCATCAAACTTCTGACATCCGGTGATGGGACTGTCGACGGCCTTCAGGCGAGGGACAAAGGCGGCAAGATCTTGAACATCAAGGCCAAGGCTGTGATCTTGGCCTGCGGCGGTTTTCAGAACAATCCGGAGATGAAGACTAAGTTCCTTGGCCCTTATGGAGACCAAGTGGTCGCGCGCAGTGTACCGACCAACGATGGCACTGGGATGCTGATGGCTCAGGCTATCGGTGCCGGGCTTAGCAAGAGCTTGGGGACCTTCTACGGGCACAGCATTGCGTCTAACATCGATTTGAGCTTCATGGAATTCTCCGAGATCGGTTCGCAATATCACGACAACCGTTCCATCGTAGTCAACCTTGATGGCGTTCGTTTTGCCGATGAGGGTATGGGACTGGCCGGCGATCTGTGCAACGAAGCCTTGGCACGCCAGCGCTGGGGCCGGGGCTGTTTGATCTTTGACCAGTACATCTACGACAAGTGGGGTAGCACGACGGCCGGCGGTACACCGACGGGTATTGATCGAACTCAAGAGGTTCTGAAGCGTGGCGGTCATGTGGTCAGCGCGAACACGATCGAGGAACTTGCCGGGAAGATCGCAGCCTGGGGCTATAACCGGGCCAGTGTGATCAAGACCGTCACTGACTACAACGCAGCCGTAGACGCAGGCGCAACGGCCAATCTGCCGGTGCCCAGGACTGCTGGGATGATCGCCAGTATCGTTAAGATCGCCAAACCGCCATTTTGGGCAACCGAAGTCGTTGGCGGTATGAGCTGCTGTTTTGGCGGCCTTGCGATCAATGCCAAGGCCGAGGTTCTGAAAGCAGATGGCGGCGCTCCGATTCCCGGACTGTACGCTGTACCAGGCACCGCGGGCGGTATCACGTTCGTCCACTATTACGTGAGCTCCATCGGAGCTGCTGCCGCTTTCGGCTGGGCGAGCGCCCAGAATGCTGTCGAGTATGCCAAGTCCAAGTAGGCATGCCATAGACAATCAGCTGCTGGGACCAGGTGTTGATCTTGGCTACCCTGCTGTTGGTTGGCCTGTTGGCGATGCACAACCAACGGACTAGTGATCAACGGATGATCCGAGTCTTGGGATTGGATAGTTCTCCAATCCCAAGACTCTACGCTGTGGATGACGTTGACCCGATGTCCATGGACGCCACTGGGTTGCACTGGTTGCTATGCCGAAGATCAAAGGGCATAAGAACGACGAATCCGATACAACTCAGGTTCCTAGGCAATGTCAGCAGGATGCGACGGAGGTCAAACTGCACCGCATCTCGATCAGCGAAGACGGACACACAGAATCTTAACCACAAAGAAAACATGTGATCCGACAGGACGAAAGAAGAGAATGCACACATGTACACTATGAAAAGTGCAAAGAGAGCAAACCGACGATCTTGCATCTTGCTGGCTATTCTTCTTGTAGTCGCAGTAGCGCTTCTTGCCGGATGCGGGAAGTCCCAGAACACTGAACCTGATGACACTTCAGGAACCATGCAGGCACAAAGCTTTGCTTGGAGTGCCTCATCCGATTGCACGACATGCCACGCGACAGAAACAGAATCGGCCAAAGACACCACGATGCTAATCGCGAAGCACGCTGGTGCAGGCGTGAAATGCATGAGTTGTCACACCGATGTCACCGGACTTAAGAATGCTCATGGTGGTGTGACTGTGGACACTAAGGTACCCGCGGATCTGAAGCTCACCAAGACGATGGTGGATGAGAAGACATGTCTATCTTCTGCCTGCCATAACACCACGCTTGCGGAGCTGGTCAAGAAGACGGTCGCCTCAACCGTGCTTACCGACGCAAACGGAACCGTGATCAACCCGCACCTAGCGCCAACATTGACCAAGGCACACGTCGACGCGAAGATGACATGTTCGAAGTGCCACGCCATGCATGTGAAATTGGACCCAAAGGCGTATTGCGTCTCCTGCCATCACCAGAGTGTCTTTGTGTGTGGGACGTGCCACACATAGGTTAGTCAAACGAAATAGTCTGCGATTTGACCGAATGGGTTTCGCCGACGGCTTTGTGGGCATTGCGGACAATATGCTCATCGCTGATCGACAAACCCGTTCGGTTAGCAGAGAGTGGCCATGCAGGGGCCATCAGGCGTGATCCAGACGGGCCGGGGCGGGACTTCCAACCGCAGAATGCGTGAAGAGGAGCGGAGGGGCATCTCAAGCCTCCTCAGCAACAAGTGCAGGGGCTTCAACGACGTACTTGCTGCCGAGATGCTCTCCTACCGAACGATGCAAGCCGGGCAGCAAAGACCATGGGCGATATGTGGTTCGCAAGGATGGTTCAACAGAAGATGTGCTGTATCCGGATTTCAGCCGTTGGTGGAACTGGTCGGATTCGGCTACCATGTATGGGCGCTCGAGCACCAGTTCTGAGGCTGTCTAGAATGAGCCAGTTACTATACAGTTACTCGAACGCAATGCATGCCAGCTGGGAGTTCGTGCACAAGCCATCTACCAGCGAAAAGCCCTCGTAGCTCAGGGGATAGAGCACAGGTTTCCTAAACCTGGTGTCGGCTGTTCGAATCAGCCCGGGGGCACCATGTCTGACCTGCGGCGGGAGTGAAATCCCGCCGCCTGCGTTGGGGCCGTCACCCCACAAACACCCCACAACTACGAGTGATAGGCAGGTACGGATAGGGATGAATGACCTTCCTACTCCTCTCTCGTAGTGGTATTTTCACCCAAAAAGAAAGTCATCCATGAAGGGGGAATCATGGTTCAGAACAAGATGCCGACCAAGACAAAGGTATTTGGCATCGCCATACTCATTCTCGTGGGGATGATCCTGTGGTCGTGCGGCGGAAGTGATGACTCGCGATTAACCCCGGCGGGTTCATACGCGAAGCTGACGACGCGGGAGTTCCAGCAGATCGTGAAGGATCCAGATGCTCATAGAGGTGAGGGGATTCTAGTCTTCGGCAAGATCACACAGTTCGATTCCGCGACGGGATCGGACACGTTCCGAGCCAACACCGGCGCCACCAGCGCAGAAGCGAACCAGAACACCTTCTTGATCGGCGACAAGGCAACACTCGCGAATATGGTGGAGGGTGACTCTTTCGCGGCGAACGTGACTATCGTCGGCACTAGGAGTTACAAGACGCAGATCGGCGGCTCGATGACGGTCCCGGTGTTCCAGATCGACGTCATCTCCAAGTAGCAGCCCGCTACACCCACCGCAAGCAGAAGTCCCGCGCCAGGGTGAGGACGCGGGACTGACTTGTGACCGCCGGCGCAGGTGGGCGTTCAGCCGGGGAGGATGCAGCCTAGCCCTTTCAGGCGCTCCCACCTTCGGAGGTGGTGACGGCCTCCGTTTGACGCCGGTCGGCCTCCCGCGCGTACGCGGGTCTTTGCGTGGCCACGCAAGCTGGTATCAGTCGGTGCCGCCCACCTTGACAGGGTCGCTGATCTTGCGACGGCGTGTCTCGCAGGTTGGGGCGTTGAAGCAGCGGTACTCCTCGAGCTCACCACGCAGGTCCGATATCTGGCGCTCTAGGCTCTCTCGCATGGAGTCACGCTCTCGGCGGTGTTCCGCGCGCATCTTCTCAAGCTCCTTGAGGTGATTGACCTCCTGTTGCTTGAGTTGCACTTCCAGTTCAAGGCGCACCACGGAGACTTTCTTTTCCGCCTCACGCTCGACAAGCCGGATGAGCCGCTCGGACGCGGCATCGTCGGCGGCCTGCTTCTCGACTGCCGCCTTGCGACCGGCCCAGACGAGGCTCCCGATGGCGGTCGCGAATCCACCGATGCCCACAAGTATCCCGATGACGGCTTCCGCGCTCACGACAGATCGATCTCGACGTGCGTGGCCGTCTGCTTGGTGATCTTCCACGTTGGCGATGCCTCGACTTGGATGACGCCGCAGCCGAACGCGAAGCCTTCGTAGCTCCAGCCGTTTGATGCCGCGGTCGCAGCCTCGTCGTTCGATGTCGTCCAGAGGTGGAGGCTTCCGTTCACAAGCCGCTTGACCATCGTGCCGCTCGCGCCCACGGAGGCGATCATGCCCTCGTTGACTGCGCCGGTGCTGACAAGCTGGTTCTTCTCGGACTCCGAGGCGGTGTAGAAGTGGAAGCCGTTGACCACCAGGCGATACAGTGGCAGCGTGTTGGTCTTGGTGAGGGCCACGTCGAAGGCGATGCCCTCGTAGTCGTAGCCGCTGCGCTTGGCCTCGTCCACCGAAGAGGTGAGCAGGTAGTCTCCCCTGCCGTCCTTGAGCCGATAGAACCTCAGCCATCCCGCCGGTGCTATCTCATACACGGCGTCCCCTCCATTCGCGTAGAAGTGTGCTTTCGCCATGAGAACGTCGACCGGATATCCGTCGCCCGGGTCGCCGTGGTCGGTCTGATGCCATGCCGCTGAGACTTCCTGATGCCCTGTCCAGCCTCCTGAGCCCTTGGCTGGGTTCGTGCCGATCGCGACAAGGTCGGCGGCTGTGAGCCATCTGAGCGGGATGTCGTAGAGTCTCGACAGGCGCGCCATATTCCACGCCGTGTTGTCGATCTGCGGGAGGTAGGTCGCAAGCCACTGCTCGCGGGTGAAGTCGGAGTAGCCGGACTGCTCGATGTGGATCCCGGAGTAGTTCAGCGGCGGTGCGCCCCAAGCGATGCGGTCGTCCGGGAGCGTCTGGACGATCGAGTCGTTGTCGATCACGTACTGGGTGCTGCCGCCGGACTGTTCCTGAGCGAAGTACGACGCGACGTCCTCGGCCCCGTCGATTGGATCGGCGCACTCGGTGACGTGGATCACTCCGTAGGCGATGGCCGACAGAGGCCGTATGCCGGAGTCATGCGCCGCCTGCGGGCCTTGGGTGATTACTGCGGACATGCGGCCTCCTTCGGTGTCTTGATCGCTTAGCCACATCCTCGCGGGCGTGTCACCCGCTAGACCTATCGTGCAGGAGGTGTCAGCCCCTATCCCTCGCGCTTCGCAAGCTGTGCCAGGGCGATGTCGAGGCTATACGGCGCGTTGTCGAGCTCGAGCGCGACGATCTTGTCTCCGGTGCACGTAGTCTTCTTGACGATGCAGTCCACGTAGCCATCCGGAAGGCCCAAGAGTCGCACCATCTTGCCCGGGCGGATGTTGGGTAGGTAGACATCGGCACCGGTGTTGGTGCGCACGTACCTCGTGGTGACAGTTCCCTTCACCTGCTTGCGCCCGTTGTCCGCGAGGTAGAGCTGGCCCAGCGTCGTGGCTGTGCTGCTCGAGGTGGTGTCCACCGTGAGGTCGCCGTATCTCGTGATGCCCAGCGCCACGAGCGGGTGAGTCGGATCGGTATCGGTCACGTCGACGTAGAGCTCTTTGCTGTTGACGTCGT
>JAAXUF010000015.1 GCA_013336165.1 Coriobacteriia bacterium | reverse complement strand
GCCGCCCCTGGCGGCCACTTCGAGTATGTCTGAGCACAGGACCCCCACCCACCCCGGCGGCCTCTACCTCAGATAAGGCATCGGATCCACCGGGTTCCCGTTGATGCGCACCTCGAAGTGCAGGTGCGGTCCCGTCGCGTAGCCCGTTGAACCCACGGTGCCGATTCGCTGGCCCTTCGTCACTCGCTGCCCGACGGAGACCTGGATGCCCCCGCTAGGCTGGTGGGCGTAGAGGGTCACGACTCCGTTGCCGTGATCGATCATGACGGTGTAGCCGTAGCCCGTGAGGTAGCTCGTGGAGATGACGGTTCCCGCGCCAGCCGCGACAATTGCCGCCCCCGCGCTCGCGCCGATGTCGATGCCGGTATGCAGCTTATTGACGTGGAGGACCGGATGCATCCGCCAGCCAAACGAAGACGTGATGGTGTAGCAGCTTGGTGTCGGCCAAGTCATCACGCCATTGAACTGGCCTGATCCGCCTCCAGACAGCTCGGCGGCGATCCGAGCGGATTCGGCTTCCTCGGCTTCGGCAATGGCGGTTAGTTGCTTCACATTCTTGTTGGTGGCGGCTAACAGGCTCGACTTCTGTGCGAGTACCGAAGCCTGCTGGTTGACCTTGCCTTGGCGGGCATCCTGCAGCTGTTGCACCGACGCCTGAGCGGCCCGGGCCTCGTCGCGCTTGACGCTGATCTCGGCAAGAGCGTTGTCGAGCGCGGACTTCGCACTCACAAGCGCCGCTTTCGTCTCCACCAGCTGCGCTGCAGCATCGCTGTTCGAGCGGATAACGCGGGCGACCAGTTCGGTATGGGCGATGAGATCTCGGATGTTAGAGGAGCTGAGGAGCAGTTCGAGGTAGAACCAGGAGCCTTGCCGGTAGGTGGATGAGACGCGCTGGGCCAGCAGCTCCTGTTGCTGTGCGTAGTTCTTGGTGTTGGTTTCGATCTCGGCCGTCTTTGAGGTGATTTCCGCGCGTAGTCTGGCGACGTCGGCTTCGAGCTGGTTGGTGCGGGCGGTCGCCTCGGCGATTTGGGGGTCGAGAGCATCGGCATCGGCCTGGAGCGCATCGACCTGTTTGTCGAGGCTTTGCGTCTCGGCTTTCAGCTGGTTTGCCAGCGCGGTGGCTGCGGCGGCCTGCTGCCGGGCAGTCTCAGCGGCCTGTTGAGCTGCAGTGAGATCCGAGGAGGTCACAGCGTAGGTGGAGGTCACGCTTCCCAAGAGCAGCGCAAGGGAGAGGATGATGGCGCAGTATGAGCGGGTGCGATGCATATCTTGTAGTTCCTCCGGTGGGGCTGCTGCGTAGGGTGTGTGTGGCCTCCGGAAGGCGCAATTCTGACTAATAATAGCAGTCGCCTTGCGTAAGATACAAACGCGCCCCGCCAGTCGGCACGTTTGCCGCTTGCTTTGCACCGCTCGCCCCACGCCTGCGGCCGACCGGAGCGGGCCGATATATACTGTTGCGACACTGCGACCAGCGCAAGAAAGAAGCCGCGACCGCATCGGAGGAACATGTTCCGTATCGTCCACAAACGCCAGCTGTCAGACACCGTCTATGAGATGGGTGTCGAAGCGCCGCGCATCGCTAGGAAAGCCCGTGCGGGCCAGTTTCTCATGGTGCGGGCGGACGCATCCGGCGAGCGCATCCCCCTGACGTTTTCCGACTGGTCCGCCGAGGAAGGCTGGGTCCGCTTCATCTTCATGCGTGTCGGCAAGACAACACACCAACTCGCGCACATGGAGGTGGGGGACTCACTCGCCGATGTCGTCGGGCCGCTCGGCGTGCCGACGCACGTCGAGGGAGTGGGGCGCGTCGCGATCGTAGGCGGCGGCGTGGGCGCGGCGGTGGCGTACCCGGTCGCGCGTGCGATGGCCGAGGCCGGAGCCGAGGTCACCGTGATTCTCGGCGCGAGGACGGCCGACCTGCTGGTGCTCGAAGAACAGCTTCGTGCGTTGCCGCTCAAGGAACTCATCGTCGTCACCGACGACGGAACTGCCGGGCGCAAGGGGCTCGTCACGCACCCGCTCAAGGAGCTGTGCGAGGCCGGTGCGATCGACGCTGCCTTCGCGGTCGGTCCCGCAATTATGATGAAGTTTTGTGCCGCGACTACGAAGGAATTCGGTGTGCCGACGACGGTGTCCTTGAACCCGATCATGGTGGACGGCACCGGAATGTGCGGCGCGTGCCGCGTCTCGATCGACGGAGTCACCAAGTTCGGCTGCGTGGAAGGTCCCGACTTCGATGGGCACGCGGTCGACTGGGAAGAGCTGATGAGCCGCCAGCGCGTCTACACCGAGGACGAGCGTGACGCCGATGCCGAGTTCACCAGGAGCTGCAAATGCCGCCACTAGAAGACGCCGCGCCCATGTCCGTGCCTGAGCGCCGCAAGCCGTCGCGTGCTCCGCGTACGCCGATGCCCGAGCGCGACCCGCGCGAGCGCCGCGACACCTTCGCCGAGGTGGGCCTAGGCTACTCGGCCGAGCAGGCGATGGGTGAGGCTCAGCGCTGCCTGCAGTGCGCGAACCCGACGTGTCAGCAGGGATGTCCGGTCGGCATCGACATCAAGTCATTCATCGGCGCGATCATCGACGGCGATCTGCCGCGTGGCGTGGCCGTGCTCAAAGAGCGCAACGCGCTGCCGGCCGTGTGTGGGCGCGTCTGCCCGCAGGAGGAGCAGTGCGAGGCGTCGTGCGTGCTCGCGAAGCGCGGCGAGGCGGTCGCCATCGGGCGGCTCGAGCGCTTTCTCGGCGACACGGATGTTGCGTGCGAGCTGGCGCACCGCTGCGTGCCGACGGTCGCGCCCGCATCCGGACTGCGCTGCGCGGTCGTGGGCAGCGGGCCAGCGGGGCTGGCGTGTGCGGGCGAACTCGCGCAGCTCGGCCATCAGGTCACCATCCTCGAATCGCTGCACGCGCCCGGTGGCGTGCTTTCCTACGGCATCCCTGAGTTCCGCCTGCCCAAGCGCATCGTCGAGGCCGAGATCGAGACGCTTTCGGCTCTCGGCGTGGAGATGCGCACCAACTCCGTCGTCGGTCAGCTGGTCGACGTGCCCGAGCTCATGACCGAGGAGGGCTTCGACGCCGTCTTCATCGGCTCCGGGGCCGGGCTGCCGATGTTTCTCGGCATACCTGGGGAGAACTTCAACGGCGTGTACTCGGCGAACGAGTTCCTGACGCGCGTGAACCTGATGCGTGCCTACGAGTTTCCGGCTAAGGCCGACACGCCCGTGTGGCGCGGCCGCAAGGTCGCCGTCGTGGGCGGTGGTAACGTCGCGATGGACTCGGCGAGGACGGCGCTTCGCCTCGGCGCCGAGGAGGTCTTCCTCGTCTACCGCCGAACCGCCGAGGAGATGCCCGCGCGCAAGGAGGAAGTCCATCACGCCGCCGAGGAAGGCATCGAGTTCAAGATGCTGTGCGCGCCGTCGGCGATCGTGGGACATGACGGTTGGGTGACCGGCATCGTGGTCACGCGGATGGAGCTGGGCGAGCCGGACGCCAGCGGGCGCAGGTCACCGGTGTGCGTGGCCGGCAGCGAGTTCACGATCGAGTGCGACACGGTGATTGTCGCGGTGGGAACGCGGGCCAACCCGCTACTCACGCGGGCGGCGCCGGGGGTCGAGGTCACCAAGCGCGGTTACATCGTCACCGGCGAGGACGGCGCAACGAGTGTGCCCGGCGTGTACGCGGGCGGAGACATCGTGACCGGCTCGGCGACGGTGATCAAGGCGATGGGAGCCGGCAAGAAAGCGGCGGCTGCGATGGATTGCTGGCTGCGAGAGACGAAAACGGCGCAATAATCCGCGGTGAATGCGGTCCGCTTGTGCTCCGCTGGGGTACAATCCTACACACTGCGCCGACAAACGGTATGACTTACCGTGCGTTTGGCGGGTATTGTATTCCAGTCGGATGGTGCAGGGGAGCGAACGGTGACCGAAGACCCAATTCACGTTCTCGTCGTCGATGACGACGCGGAGATCGTAGAGATGGCGCGCATAGGCCTTGAGGCCGAGGGTATGCGCGTCTTTGGGGCCGCCGACGGTGCCGAGGCTATTGAGCTTATCGGCAGGGACCACATCGACGTGGTCGTCCTCGACATCATAATGCCGCGGGTGGATGGCTGGATGACACTCATGGACATCCGCAGCAACCCGCTCACGGCGACGCTGCCAGTCATCATGCTTTCCGCCAAGACCGAGGAACTCGCGAAGATCCTCGCGTTTCGCCAGGGCGTGCAGCAGTACGTGAACAAGCCGTTCAGCGTCGCCGAACTCGCCGCTCGGATCGAAAGCCTCGTGCGCGGCCTGGGCCGCGTGCATGCCGAGACGGGCGTTGGCGACTCGGAGTTCCGCAAACTGCCGGTGCGCAAGGGCGGTCGCATGGTGCTGCTGAACACAAGCGACATCGTCTTTCTCTCGGCGAGGCACAAGTCGACATACGCGCACACCTACGAGAACCAGTACCTCGTCGACACCACACTCGGAGAGCTTGAGGAGAAGTACGCGCACGACGCGTTCACGCGCGTGCACCGCAGCTATCTGGTGAACCTGAACAAGGTCAAGGAGATCGTGCGGCAGGACGGCTGCTACTACGTGGTGGCGGCCGACCGCGATGAGACACACATCCCAGTGGCACGCCGACAAGTGCGGGAGTTCAGGGAGACTGTAGGTATCTAGGCAGCGCCTAGTTCCTCAGACTCCCCAACGGCGCGGGGAATCTTCCGCCGCGGTGCGCGAAGACGGTGCCGGCCCAGCTGTTGACCGCCATGACCGGCGCCTCGCCGAGCAGCCCGCCGAAGCTCACGCGGTCGCCCACACTCTTGCCGATCGCCGGGATCAGGCGCACGGCTGTGGTCTTCGAGTTGATGACGCCGATGGCGCACTCGTCGGCGATGATGCCTGCGATCGTCTCGGGCGTGGTGTCGCCGGGGATCGCGATCATGTCGAGGCCGACGGAGCACACGGCCGTCATCGCCTCTAGCTTCTCGATCGAAAGCGCTCCGCACTCGGCGGCGCGGATCATGCCGGCGTCCTCGGAGACGGGGATGAAGGCGCCCGAGAGGCCGCCGATGGAACTCGTGCCCATGGCACCGCCCTTCTTGACGGCGTCGTTCAGGAGCGCGAGCGCGGCGGTCGTGCCCGGTCCCCCGCAGCGGCCGACGCCCATCGCCTCGATGATCTCGGCGACGGAATCGCCTTCGGCGGGGGTGGGGGCGAGCGAGAGGTCGACGATGCCGCGCGCCACGCCGAGACGCCCGGCTGCCTCGCGTGCGACGAGCTCGCCGACGCGGGTGATCTTGAAGGCTGTGGCTTTGATGGCCTCGGCGACGGCGGTCATGTCGGCGTCCTGCGGCATCGCGGCGATGATGGCGCGCACGACGCCAGGGCCGGAGATGCCGACATTGATGACGGCGTCGGCTTCGCCCGAGCCGTGGACGGCGCCGGCCATGAACGGGTTGTCCTCGACCATGTTGGCGAAGATGACGAGCTTGGCGCATGCGATGCTGTCGCGGTCGGCGGTGGCGTGTGCAGCTGCGAGCACCGTCTGCGCCATGAGGAGCACGGCGTCCATGTTGATGCCGGCACGCGTCGAGGCGACGTTGACGGAGGCGCAGACGCGCTCGGTTGTGGCCAGTGCCTGCGGCATCGAGGCGATGAGGCGGCGATCGCCGTCGCCGATACCCTTCTGCACGAGCGCCGAGAACCCGCCGATGAAGTTCACGCCCACCTCGAGCGCCGCGCGGTCGAGTGTGATGGCGAGCGGGGTGAGGTCCTCGGCAGCGGTGGCCGCGGCGAGCTGCGCGATCGGGGTGACGGCGATGCGCTTGTTGACGATGGGGATGCCGTACTCGCGCTCGATCTGCTCGGCGACTGGGACGAGGCGCTGGGCGGCGATGGTGACGCGGTCGTAGATGCGGCGCGCCATGACGTCGACGTCTTCATGCGCGCAGCCGGAGAGCGAGAGGCCGAGCGTGACAGTGCGGACGTCGAGATGCTGCTGCGTGATCATCGTGAGTGTCTCGACGACTTCCTCGGGCGAGATGTACACGAGTAAACCTCCTGGGCGGGGGTGGGCCGACAAGAGTGCATGAGTCGAGAGTCCTTGAGAAGCGGAGTCCTCTAAGCGACAGTCTTTCACAGATCCGGCTGGTTTGCACCACTCGACGTCCGGTCAACGAAGGCGTGCTCTACCTCACCGTTTCGGTCAAATGGGAGCCCGCCCGCTGCTCGATCAGTGAATACAACTCTTGCTTCTTGTGGATTCCGAGTTTCCTATAGAGGGTCTTGCTGTAGGAGCGGACCGTGTCGATCGAAAGGAACATCTCCTTGCCCATCTGACCAAACGTGTATCCCCGCACAAGAAAGCCGACGACTTCGATCTCTCGTTTGGATAGACAGTATTCTTGGGCGATGTGGTTCATGGCCTCCTCGATGTTGGAGCCGGCTTCGGGCGCCCGCTTGTCCGGAATGAGAGATCTCTTGGACTTGAGTGCATAGAATGCGGCGACGACGATAAGGAAAGCGAAGACCGCAATCAAGGACGTGAAGAACGTCGCCGATAAGGTCGCCTGGGTGCCGTCAACCGAGGACATACTGAATTCAACTATCAGCCTGCCGACGGAACCGATTAGGAGGTTTCCCAGTCCGAAGAAGACAACGGGCGACAATCCGAGTTGGTAGATCAGCACGGCAAGCAGCACCCAATAAAACATCATGCTCCATTGCTTCATGGTGGCCATGAGGCCTACCAGGAGGCTGGAGTCACTCGGCCAAGATGTCAGATAGATGAGCAGACACCCCAACAAGCCCAAAACGAACATTGGCCACAGGCTCTCAGGATCATCCCTCTTGAGGGCGTAGATCCAAAGGCACACGATGCCCAAACTGACACCGAAGACGAGCGGCTGCAAGAGGGCCGTCATGGGGGTTGTGAGACCCGAAACGATCACGCTCAACACGCTGCTCGTCAGGTAGCACAGCACCAGGAGCGAGATGATGCCCCACGGCAACTGAGACGGGGAGAGGCTCGCCGTCCGCGTGGAGTAGAGTCGGATGCTCTCTTTGCGCGAATAGTAGTAATAGGCGAGAAGCGTCGACGCGATTATCGGGAAGACGAAAACCGAATACAGCGTGAAGGCCTTGGGAAGCACATCGAACAGGCAGGCCAGAATGCTGTGAATGAAGAAGCCCAAGCATACTGCAACCGCGGACTGTCGTGGCGCCAAGGAGCAGAAGCTTGTGCCCCATCCCAGCAATGCTGCGGCACTTCCCGCGCCGGACAGGGCCACTCCGGCGTCGTAGGCTAGCGTTGAAGAGGCTGGATCCAGATCCAGAGATAGCAGGACCAACGATGTCCCGGCTAGCACGATTGCCAATGATCCCCAGAAGACAAGAGCGAGAGCCCTTCTCGATTTCAGAAGGCGGTCGCTGAAGGCGATGACACTGATCACGGCAACGACTTGCACGAGCATCGAGAGCGCGTAGGAGAACTGGGTTCCCATGTCCGCGTCATACTTGAACATGCTCGTAGCTGACGCGCGGAAGCTCGCAATGCCAAGAGCGATGATGACTATCGAGGCAGCGGCAGAGTATCCGGGCGAGCGCCTTTCAACTCCCTGCCTGATAGCCATAGTGTTATAGCTCCCGACTTGTCGCGACAAGTGAAAGTTCGGCGAGCACTGAGTATAGCAAAGCCCGTGGGTTTCCCATCGGGCGCATCCGGTTCATCGCCGAGACACTTCGCGGAGAGTCCAGCCTAGCTAGATGCGATGCATGTAGCGGAAGACGTCTTCGCGCTGGAGAGTGATCTGCAGACCGAGGTCCTCGGCGGTCTCGGCGAGGCGGCGCTGGAGCGCGTCGAAGGCGGTTGAGTTCTCGTCGACGGTAACGAGCATCGTCATCGAGAAGATGCCGTCGATGATGGTCTGGCGGATGTCCTCGATGTTGGCGTGCGCTTCAGCGAGCACGCTCGATATCGCGGCGACGATGCCGACCCGGTCTTCGCCGAGAACCGACAGGATGGCGGGGGTTCGCATGCGCGTCCTTCCTGGTTCAATGGTGAGATCTTCGCGTGGACAATCCTTGCGGCCGGCAGGCGCAGGTGGTGTGCCGCGGCGCTATACTCCTTATACCGCACTGGCGGCCGTAGCGGGGATGTGACCTGCGGTTTGGTCGGGATTTTGATGCGGTTAAGATGCGCATAGCATGATGGTCCCGGAGGTGAGCCGATGACGATACCGATCACGCCCGTGAAGATGGGCGATGTTGTGAAACTGAAGAAGCCGCATCCGTGTGGTGTGAACGAGTGGGAGATCGTCCGCGTCGGCGCCGACATCGGGCTGCGCTGCCGAGGATGCGACCGCAAGGTCATGCTTGTGCGCTCGGAGTTCGACAGGCGGTTTCGAGGGTTCTTGGAGCGCGGGGACGAGTAGAGAGGCAGATGTCGACCGGCTGCGGCTTTCGGGCTACTCGGCTTCCACCGCGTCCTGCAGGCCCTTGTAGCCGGGGAAGTTCGCGTCGTTGACTTGGATGTGGACGTGGTCACCGGTTCCCGTGCTGTAGTCGGCGAGCTGATCGTGCAGCTGATTCGAGAGCAGGCGAACCGCCGCAATCGGGGTGACTCCCGCCTCGACTCGCATTCCCTGCGTCGCAGTGATGTCGGTGACGTGGATCATCACGACATCAAGCTCGGGGTGACCGTCGGGTTGGATGTGGATCTCGAAGTCGTCGTATTTACTGTAGAGCTTGTACGCCTTGATTTTGACGACGGTTCCGGTCACAGGCGCGAGCACTTGCGTCCCTGCCAACGCCCCCACGTCCACCGAGGTGTCGGGCTTGCCGGTGCGTCCTGTGCGCCACACGCGAATCACTTGGCCGACAAGAACCGCGCTTGCGTCCTTCGGCTGTGTACTGATGTCGCGGGTGGTGCCTTTGCTGTTGGCTGCGGCGTTGAGATTGGCGTCGGGCAGCGTCGTGGTCATATGCAGCGCGTAGGAGTACGACGCCTGATGGAACATGACCTCATTGAGCTGCGCGAGCGCCACGGGTACCCGAATCTGGACGTCGCCGTACGCCGCGAAGAGCGGCGTGGGATCAGGAGCCTTGACGACGGCCGCCTTGGCGTTAGTCGTGGCCGATGCGTCTGCCGAGAACAGTGCGCCGAGCGTTGAGAGCGGACTTGCGGCCGCATTGCGATCGGAAGCGTAGCGCCATCCTGTGATGATCACACCCACACAGACTACTAGGATCGCGGCAACCAGGAGGTTGCGGCGAACGGCGCGCTGACGGGCGGTCCGCTGACGGTCGCCTCGGCCGCTGACGGCGACGCCGGCGTCGCGCACGGGCGAGAGGCGGCTGTTGGTGCCGGAGCGGGGTCGCGAGTTCACGCCGCGCTGCGGGCGTGCGTCGACCTGCGCGAAAGGGGTCCGGCTTCCGCCGTGGCGCTGCTTCTCCGGGGCTGCAGTGCCTTCTCGGGAACCCCAGTGCATCTCGGCGTCATCGGTGGCGCCTCGGCGCTGTGCCTCGCGAATGTCGCGGACGCCGCCATCGGAGCGTATCAGCTTGGGAGTGGCGTCTGCGGGCATACGGATGCGTGGGCTGCGGCGCGGCCTCAGCATGCGAGGCTCACGGATGCGTCCTCACGGGCGAGTGCGGACGCAATTTGCAGGCGGGGTTTGCTCATGCGCTTGGAGTGCTCGCAGTCGTTTGGGGTCTTCTGCTGAAGACAACGAAGGATTTCGGCGCCATTTTACGCTGTCTTTCCCGTGAACGCGAACTTGGCTTGGGCGGGACCTCCCAGGCGCGTGAGAACCGCCGTCGGCGCGCCATGAGAACGGGATCAGTTGCCGAAAAGCACATCACATCATCGATGTGATGTGCGTGAGGAAGCAGGATAGCCCTGTTGATGTGATGCGAAAGTGAACCCTCACAGGTAGGCTCAGCTCAGTTGCTCTGCCCTAGTGCAACAGGCGATATCCGACGAACAAGGAGACGAACGTGAAGAATGAGGGACTTACCAGACGCGGCTTCATCGAAGGCGTCACAGTGGCAGCACTCGGGGTGACTGCCGCTTCTGTACTGAGCGGTTGCGGGTCGTCTACCACGCAGACGGCAGCTCCCGCAGAGAAGAGCATGTTCGTTGATACACTGAACCCGCAGGACACAAAGTATGACACCTACACCACCGACTACGCTGCGATCTTCTCGCCGATCAAGGTTGGCAGCCTGACGTTGAAGAACCGCATCATCAAGACCGGGGCAGGTTCAGACACCCATTCGTCGAAGCCGCCACTCAGCCAAAACAGCCTGGATTACATGACTAACTTCGCCAAGGGTGGCGCAGCGGTGGTAATGATGGACGGCGGCGTGATGGCCCCCTACGGCTTCAATGGACTGACCTCGACTACCTTTAAGACTTTCGATGAGGCCACCGCAGGCGCAAAGGTCATGTCGGACGCCGTGCATGCAGCCGGCGCCTATGTGGGGTTCCAGATGACCACAGGAAGCCTCGGCCCGGCAGCGGCCATTCTGCAGGTTGACACGCTGAGCGTCGCACAGATCAAGCAGCTCACGGCCAACTTCGCCCAGCAGGCGCTGGCCGCGAAGAAGGCGGGATTCGACATCGTCGAGTTCAAGGGCGCCACTTCAGACGACATGAACGCATTCATCACCCGGCGCCAGAACAAGCGCAAAGATGAATACGGTCCGCAGAGCATCGAGAACCGTGCCCGCTGGCTATGTGAAATAGTTCAGGCAATGAAGGCGGCCTGCGGCAAGGACTTTGTCGTCTCGACTCTCATCAACGTTTACGAGGAGAACGACGCGAAGCTTGGTGACAACGACAAGTACCTCACCGTCGAAGAATCCGTCGAAGTGGCGAAGCTCCTCGAGAAGGCCGGAGTCGACTGGATCCAGGTTCGCGTTGGCACCCCCGGCCTTGAACCTGCCTGCTGGGCCCCAGACCAGATGCACGCGGGCTTCCATGCCGACGGCATGACCGGCTACGGCACGCAGTTCGATTACTCCAGCCACTTCGAGGGGCTGCAGGATGGAAAGCACCACGGTGTCGGCGCTTTCATCCCCGGCGCTGCACTGATCAAGAAGGCCGTCAAGATTCCCGTCGGCTGTGCCGGCTACATGGATCCACGTACCGCTCCTGACCTCATGAACAACGCGGTCAAGAACGGTGACATCGACCTGATCTTCATGAACCGTCCGCTCACCGTGGATCCGGAGCTCCCCAACAAGCTTAAGGCGAAGAAGCGCGACGAGGTCGCCCCGTGCACCCGCTGCTTCCACTGCCATACTGCGGGGATTAGCCCCAAAGAGCCGGAGCTCTGTCGCGTGAACGCCGCCACTCAGCGCGCCTACACCGCCGCACTGCCCGAGGGCTACGTGCTGGCCCCCGCGAAGACCGTCAAGAATGTCATGGTCATCGGCGGCGGCCCTGGCGGCATGGAGGCTGCCCGCCGTGCCGCTCAGAAGGGACACAAGGTCACCCTCTACGAGAAGGGCACTTCCCTCGGTGGTCTGGTCAAGACCGCAAGCGGGTTCAAGGGCAGCCACGAGCGCCTCGAAGACCTCATCGCCTTCCTCACCAAGCAGCAGACGCTTAACAAGGTCACGGTTGTCACCGGCAAAGAGGTCGACGCCGCTTTCGTTGACACCGTGAAGCCCGATGCGATCATCGTTGCTGTCGGCGGCAAGAGGGACGCCAAGTTCGCGAGTTCCACGGTCGCGTCCCCGAAGGTCGTCAACATCGGCAGCTACGACAACTCCAAGGTCGGCAGCAACGTCGTCATCCTTGGCGCCGGCGCCCAAGCGGTCGACCTCACCTTCTACCTGCTTGCACAGGGCAAGAAGGTACAGATGGTTCACGCGGACGTTGCCGCCAAGCTCGACAAGGAGCAGTCCGCACACTTCCGGCAGTACATTCCGCCGCATCTCCAGGCGAAGGGTGTCAAGATCTGGAGCGAATCTACCCCCCAGAAGATCGTCGACGGCGGGATTGTCATCAAGACGGGTGCAGGGATTGAGACAACTCTGAAGTGCGATACGGTCGTGGAATGCTGGGACATACTTGCAAACACCACACTCGCCGATGCTCTCAAGAGCAAGTATACGGTCTCTCTCGTCGGTGACTGCGCCAGTGCAGGCAAGGACAAGAACATCTTGTACGCGATCCAAGCCGGGTACGACGCGGCACGGGCGATCTAGCCAGCATCGTTATAGTCCTGCAGCTGATCCAGCTGCAGCGAGCAAGAAGGCCCGCGGCTCCCTGTCGCGGGCCTTCTTGTCGATGTACGTATCACATCATTCATGTGGAGTGCAGTAGGCGAGATAGCCCCGTTGGTGGGATGCGAGGACCAGCCCCTCTCGGTAGATTCATGTTGGCCGCACTGCCGCGGCGCAACAACTGAAGATCCAAAGGAAGGAGTGGGGCATGAAGAAAGAGGGACTCACTAGACGCGGATTCATCGAGGGCGTCACAGTGGCAGCACTCGGGGTGACTGCCGCTTCTGTACTGGGTGGCTGCGGGTCGTCCACCACGCAGACAGCGGCACCCGCAGAGAAGAAGATGTTCGTTGACATACTGAACCCGCAAGATGAAACGTATGACACCTACACGACGGACTACGCCGCGATCTTCTCGCCGATTCAGATCGGCAGCATGAAGCTGAAGAACCGCATCATCAAGACCGCAGCAGGCTCGGACACGCCTGACTCGGCCACTGCCAAGATCGCCGACAGGGAACTCTACTACTACACCGGTTTTGCCAAGGGCGGTGCGGCCCTCGTGATGTGTGAGGGCGGTGCGCTCAGCTACTTGGGCTTCAGTGCGGTCTCAGCTCCAAGCAGCACAATGAAGGTCAAGACTCTGGATGAGGGCATCGCGCCGGCGAAGGTTCTCTCGGACGCCATACACAAGGACGGCGCCTATTGCGGATTGCAGTTCAACACGGGCGGCATGGGAGTCAACCTCAGCACTTGGACCGTCGATCAGATTCACCAGTACACGACGGATATCGCCGCTGCCGCGGTGCGCCTGCAGAAGGCGGGATGGGACGTGCTTGAGGTCAAGGCCGCTACGGCAGACGCCCTGAGCAGCATTCACTCGGCCTCCACGAATACGCGTACGGATGAGTACGGCCCGCAGAGCGTCGAAAACCGCTGTCGCTGGATGTGCGAGCAGATCGCGGCCGTGAAGAAGGCCGCCCCGGGTCTCAACGTCATGGCTCACATCAATGCCATGGAGGAGAACGATACGAAGCTGGGTGATAACGACAAGTACCAGACCGTCGAGGAAGCCATCGAAATGGCGAAGCTCCTGGAGAAGGCCGGAGCTGATTTCATTCAGATTCGCCAGAGCACTCCCGGCCTCGAAGCCGCCCGTTGGGCACCTGACCAGATGCACGCGGGCTTCCGTGTTGACGGTATGACCGGCTACGGTACGATGTTTGACTACCGTATCCATTTCGACGGAATGCAAGATGGCAAGCATCACGGTCACGGGGCCTTCATCCCCGCAACCAGCAGGATCAAGAAGGCCGTCAAGATTCCCGTCGGCTGCGCCGGCTGCATGGACCCGCGTACCGCTCCTGATCTCATCAACAACGCGGTCAAGAACGGCGACATCGACCTGGTCTTCATGAACCGTGGGCTTACCGCCGATTTCGATCTCCCCAACAAGCTCCAGGCGAAGAAGCGCGACGAGGTCGCCCCGTGCACCCGTTGCTTCCACTGCCACGATGCAGGGACTGGCCTGAAGGGGCCGGAACTCTGCCGTGTAAACGCCACCCTCCAGCGTGCCTACAATGCCGCACTGCCCGAGGGCTACGTGCTGGCCGCTGCGAAGACCGTCAAGAACGTCATGGTCATCGGCGGCGGCCCAGGCGGCATGGAGGCCGCCCGTCGTGCCGCGCAGAAGGGACACAAGGTCACCCTCTACGAGAAGGGCAGCTCCCTCGGCGGCCTGGTCAAGACCGCAAGCGGGTTCAAGGGTAGCCACGAGCGCCTCGAAGACCTCATCGCCTTCCTCACCAAGCAGCAGTCGCTCAACAAGGTCACCGTCGTTACCGGCAAAGAGGTCGACGCCGCCTTCGTCGACACCGTGAAGCCCGATGCGATCATCGTTGCGGTCGGCGGGAAGCGGGATGCCAAGTTCGCCAGCTCCACGGTCGCATCCCCGAAGGTCGTCAACATCGGCAGCTACGACAACTCCAAGATCGGCAGCAACGTCGTCATCCTCGGCGCCGGCGCCCAGGCGATCGACCTCGCCATGTATCTGCTTGCTCAGGGCAAGCAGGTCACGATGGTTCACGGAGACGTTGCCGCCAAGATCGACAAGGAGCAGTCCATTCACTTCCGGCAGTACATCATTCCCCACCTCTATGCTCATGGCGTCAGGATCTTCGACTCAGCCACCGTCCAGAAGATCGTCGATGGCGGAGTTGTCGTGAAGATCAACACCGGAGTCGAGAAGACCCTGAAGTGCGATACGGTCATCGAGTGCTGGGACATGCTTGCAAACACCACGCTCGCCGATGCTCTCAAGAGCAAGTACACGGTCTCTCTCGTCGGAGACTGCGCCAGTGCAGGCAAGGACAAGAACATCTTGTACGCCGTCCAGGCCGGGTACGACGCAGCACGGGCGATCTAGCCAGCATCGTTATAGTCCTGCAGCTGATCCAGCTGCAGCGAGCAAGAAGGCCCGCGGCTTCCTGTCGCGGGCCTTCTTCTACGCGGGCGCCAGTATTCTCCCGCAGAGGGTAGCGGTTGCGGGATCAGGGTCTGCCTAGGAAGGAGAGGGAGGGTCGGCGGCAGTGCGAACGCCGTCGGCCGTCGAAGGCTCGGTCGCCGGTGGCGTGCCATTCGAGTCTCCGGCGAGCATATACTCCTTGCTCTCCTGCTCAATCATTTTGAGCAATTCCTGTTTGTGGTGGATGCCAAGTTTGCGATGAATGCTCTTTGAATGTGAACGCACGGTGTCATGGCTTATGTAGAGCGCCTCTCCGATCTGCCGGAGGGTATAGCCGTGCGCCATAATGGTGACGACCTCTGATTCGCGTGACGTGAGTCCGTATCTCGCGGCGAGGGAGTCTGTTGCCGAGGGCAGCGCATCGCTCGGCGCTTCCGCCTTGGCCTGTGAGTTGATCTCAACATCGATCTTCTTGCTTTGCCTGGTGAGCAAGACGATTGTGGCGATGATCACAAGCAGAGCACTCATGCTGGTGATGGCAACTGCGAGCGTGCGGCTTGCCTGAATGTAGAACCCTGGGGCGATCCACGCGAAGGCATCTGACAAGAAGGACGGTACCTGTCTGAAGACCAGGTTGCCTAGGCCGAAGAAGATCAGTCTGGGCAGTTGCTGTCTGTATATGGCTGCCGCGAGGAACACCCAGAAGAACATAGTGATACAACCTTGCGCGACTGAGACGAAGCTACTTGCCATATCAAGGTGCTCAGATGAGAACGATGAGTAGAAGAGCAGGCTTCCGAACAAGATGATGATGAAGAGGGGCCACATCTTCTCCGGATCGTCGCGTTTGAGGCCGAATAGCCAAACACACAAAACGAGGAAGATCGCGGAATAGAGTCCGGTCAAAAGGAGATTGTAGGACGCAGTTGCCGTTGAGATGTTTGCCGCAATGAGTCCCTTGATTGCACTGTTCACGATCGCGCAGATGACCAGGAGCGTGAACATGCCCCAAGGCAGTCCCTTGAGAATGGGCCGCGTAATCGTGACCTCTCGGGTTTCCATGTTCTGCGTATTCTTGAGACTCCAGACGAGGAAGAAGGCTGATGCTGCCGGCAGCGCCAGTGTGACAAACTCCAGCACTGATGCAGACGCCCCAGAGAGAAGGGCGGAAGAAAGGCCGTAGATCATGAACGAGAAGACGATGTAGGGGGCGGACCGGCGAGGTTCGATCGAGCACAGGAGGTTACCCCAGCCCAGAAGCAGAATTGCAGAGGCGGCTCCGTGAAGCACTCCGCCAGCCATTACCACAGCATCGGAAGTGAAGCTCTGAAAGTAGATCGGCGAGGTAGCCAAGAGCGCACCGAGCGTCATAGCCAAGGCGGCGACCGCAATCGGTATCGTGGTCTGCCGAGGAGAGAATCTGCTTCGTCTCAGGGCGAGGAGAACTGCGATGACCACCAAGGCTTGCGCGACAACGGACAGCGTGTACGTGTTGTCCGGTGACTCGATCCCCGACGAGAACATCGTCCAAGCCGAGAGTCTGAACGAGGCGATTCCCAAAGCAGGGACTATAGAGAACCCTGCAAGCGCTCTCAGAAGACCGCTTGATCTTCTCGTTGTTTCCATTGCGATCGGCACGGCAGAGTCTTTCTTTAGGCCCGCAGTATGCATCCCGTTCAACGCGCCGTAAGCGTTCCCTATTCTATCCGATTTACGGGCGGGTTCCTCAAACTGATGGGTTCGACTCGGCGTGCGGGGAGAAGGCCGCCGACAACCTCTTCCTAGGCCGTTTGCCCCGTGAATGCGAACTTGCTCAGCAGTAGGCCGGGAACATACGACGCGCCCTCCTCCGTGCCCACGAATCGCCGTTCGCGCGTCACACCCTCACAATGCGCAAGAGCGTCGACTGCGCTCTGCGTGAAGCGCAGGTTCTTGAGCGGGCGTGTGAGGAGGCCGTTTTCGATCATGAAGGTGCCGTCACGTGTCATGCCGGTCAGCAGTACCGTGATCGGGTCCTCGACGTTGACGTAGTGGAAGCGCGTCACGTACACCCCGCGTTTCACCCCCGCGATCAGCTGAGCGAGCGAGCGGTCACCGGGCGCCATCTCAAGGTTCAACGGCATCGGGCCGAAGGAGTTGGGGGCGGGCAGCGCGCTTCCGGTGTTCGGGCGACCCAGCTTGGCGGCCCAGTACGAGTCGGTCACCGGCTGCACGGCGATACCGCGGTCAATGATGGAGACCGGTGGCTTGGGCTGGCCCTCGAAGTCGAAGGTGACGCCCGTTGCATGCGGTGCGCCTGCGCAGTCGGAGATGGTGATCAGGTCGCTCATCACCTTCTCGCCGAGGTGTCCGGTCATGAACGAACGACCCTCAGAGAACGCGCGGCCGGAGAACCCGACATAGGAGAGGAAGTCGAGGAAGTCGGCCACGGCCTCGGGTGCGAGCACGACGGTGTAGTCGCCGGCATCGAGCGCCACCGGATTCGCCGAGCGCACCGCAAGCTCCGCGGCTTCGAGACCCAGCGCTCCAGCTGCGAGCTTGGAAGCGTCAGCGTCCAAGAACGACGCCCAGCCGCTGCCGGCGTTGTCACTCGCACCCATCGCGAGCACAGTGGCCTGCGCGCCCGTGAGCGCCATACCCACATTGACGCCATGCGAGTTCGCGACTGCGGTGACGTGGTGCCCGACGCGCACCTTGCCGGCCGCAGTCAGCCCGCGCTCGCGCGAGGGCGCGATGATGGCGGCGACGGCTGTGGCGCGCGCCTCGGCGTCGAACGCGAGCGTGGCGGGTGCGACGCGGTCGGGGAGCGCGACGTCGTGCGGGCCGGGGAGGCCCGGGAAGTCCGGGTCCGCGGGCGCGATGCGCGCGGCGGCCACCGCGGCTTCGCAGGTCGCTCGCAGCGACGCGACGTCGAGCCGGTTCGTGGTGGCGACGCCTACGCGCTTGCCCACAACGGCACGGACGTTGACCTGCGCGTTTTCCTCGGCGACGTTTTGGTTGATGCGGTTGTTCGCGAACCTCGTGAGCGCGCTGCTCTCGGCGAAGACGAGGGCCTCGGCCTCATCGGCTCCGGTCTCGGCGGTCATGGCGACTGTCGCGCGTGCGAGTGCCCGTGCTTCCTGCGATGTCAGCATTAGCGACCCACTCCTACCTGGACGTTGCGGAATCTGGCGGGCGCAGCTCCATGCGCGACGTGGGAGACCTGCATCGGCTCGCCCTTACCGCAGTTGGGAAGGCCCCAGACCTGCCAATGCTTGCGCGAGCAGATGGCGTCGCACGCGCCCCAGAACTGGGGCGTGATGCCGGTGTAGTTGGGGTTCTTCACCATGCGCCCGAGTTTGCCGTCCTTGATCTCCCAGCCGATTTCGGTCGCGAACTGGAAGTTCAGGCGCTTGTCGTCGATGGACCAGGAGTTGTTCGTTTCGAGGTAGAGGCCGCCTTCGGTGTCTGCCACGAGGTCGTCGAAGTCCCACGTGCCGGGCTCGAGCGAGACCGTGGTCATGCGCACGAGCGGGATGCGGTTCCAGCCGTCCGCGCGCATGCAGCCGTTGCTTGCGCGGCCGAGGAGCGGCGAGGTCTCGCGCGAGCCGAGGAAGCTCTCCAGCACGCCCGCGCGCACGATCGTGTCGCGCTGTGCCGGTACGCCCTCATCGTCCCACCCAAAGCTGCCGAGCGACCCCGGGATGGTGGCATCGGCCGTCACGGTCACGTGCTCGGAGCCGTAGCGCAGGCTGCCGGCATCCTCGAGCTTGACCCACGACGTCCCTGCGAACGCCGCCTCCTCGCCGAGAACCCGGTCGAGTTCCGTGGGGTGGCCGATGGATTCGTGCACCTGTAGGGAGACCTGGCCGCCGTCGAGGATGATGTCGCGCGTGCCGGGATCGACGTAGGGTGCTGTGAGGAGCGCCGCGGCCTGCTCGGCGATGCGCGGCGCGTTGCCGACGAGGTCGAGGCCGGCGATGTACTCCCAGCCAGCCTGCTGCCAGCCACCGCCGTGGGAGTTGGGGTACGAGCGCGAGACGACCTCGCCTTCGCGCACGGCGTAGGCGACGAGGCCTGCGCCGGACTCCGTCCACGACTGCTCGGTGAAGGCGCCCTCGGTGGAGCCGAACCACTTGCGCTCGCGGTAGAAGCCCAAGTGCGCCTCGGTCAGCGTGACTTCCGGCTGGAGGCACAAGACCTCATCGGCTGCCAAGAGCAGCGCGAGCTTGTCTTCGAGCGAGACGGCGAACGGATCGATCGCGCAGCAGCCCGACCACGTGCCGCGGGCGGGTTCCACGGGCGCCAGGCGCACAGCTGTGCCGGCGACGAGCGCAGAGGCGCGCGCGATCGCGACCGCCTGCCGAGCAACCCGCACCGCCTCGGCAGCAGTGACTTCGCGCGAGGAGGCGAAGCCCCAGGCGCCGTCAGCGATGGCGCGAACGCCGATGCCGAACGAGTCGGCGTGTTCGACGCCCTCGACCACGCCGTTTGCGACCCGGAGTTCCTCGCGAGACGAGTCGACGACGCGCGCGTCGGCGTACGATGCTCCTGCTACTTCAGCTGCGTCGAGCGCGGCATTGATGATGTCTCTCACGGGCGAGAACCCCCTCGGTAACGTGATGCAGAATTAGCCCTTATCCTACCCCATGATCTCGTTGAGGTAGCTCGCCGCCTTCTGCCCGCTGTCGGGTGCGATGGAGACGCCGATGCCCGACCGGCCGGGTTGGCTCAGATATCGGAGCGCGCCGGCTGTGATCGCCGCCGCCGACGGCCCGACCATGAGCGCTTCTTCCCGGTAGAGCCTCAGCGCCGCCTCATCGGTCATCGCGTCATCGACCCACACGATCTCGTCGATTACCGACATGTCGAGGTTGCCGGGGACGGCGGTCTCCTCCATGTTCTTGAGGCCCGAGATGTGATGACCCTTCACCGGCTCGATGCCGATCACTTGGATGTCGGGATTCTGCTCCTTGAGGTAGCGCGCCGTGCCGACGATCGTTCCGCACGTGCCGAGCCCTGCGAAGAAGTACTTCACGTGTCCTTCGGTCTGGCGCCAAATCTCCGGGCCGGTTGACTCATAGTGCGCTCGCGCGTTGTCGGCGTTGTCGTACTGGTTGGGCATGACGTACTTGTCCGGATTCTCGCTGAGGATCTGCGCGGCGAGCTTGAAGGCAACGTCCATGGGGTGCAGGCCGGAGGTGTCGTCTGGCGAGGTGAGCCGGACGTCGGCGCCAAACGCGCGCAGCAGTGCGGTCTTTTCCGGCGAGAGCACGTGGGGCGCGGTGGCGACCATCCTCTTGCCGAGGAGGGCCGTGATCGCAGCCAGCGCGATGCCGGTGTTGCCGGAGGTGGCCTCGATGACCGTCTTGTCGTCGAGCTCGTCGCGTTCGATCAGGCCCTTGAGCAGCCACTTTGCCGTGCGGTCCTTGATGGAGCCGAATGGGTTGACCCATTCGCACTTCATGTAGAGCGCGACGTCAGGGCCGGTGAGCATCCGGTTGAGGCGCACGATGGGCGTGGGATTGTCCACGTCGCCGCACATGTCGAGGAGGTGATCGTAGCGAGCGAGGCGAGAGTCGTTGCCCAGGCCGAGCCGAGCTGCGTTTTCTTGCATGTCAGGCGTGTCGGTCATGATGTCCTCGTTCTCGTACGACATTGCATGCGCACGAGGGAGCATACACTGAGCGTCCTGACATTGCCGAGGAATTCGCGCCGAGATCGGCGGAACAGGGATTGGTCGTCGACTGGCCTCGTCGTTCTTTGGGCGCGTTTCTGGGGCGACGCGGGCAACGCACGATCTCGCGCATCCTTCACTCGCGTCGTATACTGACGGCTCGCGTGTGAGTGTGCCGAGCGGGCTCGGACGGCGACATGCCGTGAACCTGGTCAGGTCCGGAAGGAAGCAGCCATAAGCGGCCCCTGACGAGCGTCCGGGTCCGCTCGGCACACTCGTGTTTTATACTTCTCGGCAGAGTTGTATGCCTCTCGAAAGGCGGCGCATGGCGCACCAGTCTCTCTACCGGAAGTACCGCCCGCAGACGTTCTCCGACGTTGTCGGCCAGGAGCACATCGAACGTACGCTGCGAAATGCCGTCGGGGACGGCACCGTCGCGCACGCGTACCTGTTTTGCGGTCCGCGAGGCACCGGCAAGACCACCACGGCGCGCATTCTGGCCAAGGCGCTGAATTGCGAGCACGGACCCACCCCGGATCCCGACGGCACCTGCCAACAGTGTCTTGAGATCGCCGAGGGCCGTCATCCGGACGTCTACGAGCTCGACGCCGCGTCGCGTACGGGCGTCGACAACGTCCGCGAGGAGATCATCGGTCGCGTTCAGTTCGCACCCACGCGCGGCCACTACAAGGTCTACATCATCGACGAGGTGCACATGCTCTCGACGGCAGCGTTCAACGCGCTGCTCAAGACGCTTGAAGAGCCGCCGAGCCACGTCATCTTCGTGCTTGCGACCACACATCCGCACAAGGTTCCCGAGACAATCCAGTCCCGTTGCCAGCGCTTCGACTTCCGGCGCATCGGCATCGACGACATCGTCGGCCGCCTGCGCGCGATCTGCGAAGGGGAGGGCTTCAGCGTTCCGGACGCCGCTCTCGCGCTCATTGCCCGCCACGCGTCCGGCGGGATGCGCGACGCCATCACCACGCTCGAACAGCTTGCGTCGTTCACAGGCGGCACCATCACCATGGCCGATGTCGAAGGGCTTCTCGGCGAGGTCGACACGGCGCAGCTCTTCGGGATCGCCGGTCTGATCGCTGCCCGCGACGTCGCGTCGTGTTTCCGCTGGGTCGCTTCGTTTGTGGAAGACGGCACCGACCTGGCCGAGTTTGTGCGCGAACTCACCGGTCACTTCCGCAACTTGTACGTGCTCGCCGCGGTAGGGGACGGCCATGGCATCGTCGACGCCGGAAGCGAGGACCTCACGGCGCTTGCCGAGCAGGCCGTCGAGTTCGGCGGGCCCGACCGGCTTGCACGCGTGCTCACGCTTCTGGGCGAGCTTGCCGCCGAGCTTCGCTGGTCGAGCGACCCGCGGCTCTCACTGGAGGTCGCGTTCACTCGCATGGCGCGCCCGGACGGCGAGATGACGCTGGAGTCCCTTGCCGAGCGCATCGAAGCGCTGGAGCGTGGGACGGGCGCGCAGGCGCCGAGACCCGCGGCCATCGTTCCGCGCCAGACCGAATCAGTGCCGGCGCCCGCTCCCGCAGCGCCTGTACGTCAGGCCGCTTCGCGACAGGCGACGCGTCCGGGCGAGCTAGACCGTGCTGCGGCGAAGCGGATCTGGTCGGATGTGCTTGCCGAGATCAGAGACCGCAAGCCGGCTAGGGCGCACCTGCTCTCGACCGTGGACGTGGATGTCGACGCCGACGGCACCCTGGTGCTTGAGTTTCCGCAGGACCAGTCGTTCTCGATGCAGCTTGCCGAGGAACCCGAGATGCGCGATTTACTGAGAGTCGCGCTTACGGTGGTGCTCGGCGAGGCTCCGCCCGTCCGCATGCAGATCGGCCGCGGAGGCATGCATCGAGCGGCTGCCGCCGCATCGCATGAGCCCACCGCAAGCCCGGCGCCCAAGCCCGAGCGCAAGCACTCGAGCGAGCCTGCTTCGGCACTCGCCGCCGCTCCGGCCGCCACAGACGACGCCGCTCCAACCGATCTCGCGCAGTTCCTTGTGGACGGCCTAGGTGCGAGGATCGTTGCCGAGCACGGTGCGCTGTCGACGGAGCCGGTAGACGAACAGACAGATGAGAGCGAGGCTGCCGATGACTACCAAGGGTTCATGTCATTCGGCGATGGTATGTTAGACGAGACAATTGGAGAGGACGACTAGATGAACCAGGGCAATATGATCAAGCAGGCCCAGAAACTGCAGGCCCGGATGCTCCAGATGCAGGAGGGACTGAAGAGCGAGGTCGTCGAGAGCTCGGCAGGTGGTGGCATGGTGAAGGTTGCCATAACAGGAGACCTGCAGGTGCGCTCGATCACCATCAACCCGGAAGCACTCGACCCGGATGACGTCGAAATGGTGCAGGACATGGTGACCGCCGCGGTCAACGAAGCGATCCGCTCGGCTCAGGAGCTGGCGTCGCGAAAGATGTCGGAGATCACCGGCGGCATGAACATCCCGGGTCTGATGTAGCCGATGCGCTATGCCGCTCCCATAGCCCGTCTTCTCGAAGAGCTCGAGCGTATGCCCGGCGTGGGCCCAAAGTCGGCTCAGCGCATCGCATACTGGCTGCTTGCGTCCGAGAACGCCGATGCCCAGCGCCTTGCGCATGCAATCACAGAGGTGAAGCGCACCATCCACTTCTGCCCGGTGTGCTTCAATTTCGCCGAGGGCGAGGTATGCGAAATCTGCGCGGACGCCAAGCGTGACCGGACGAAACTGTGTGTCGTGGAAGAGCCGCGCGACGTCGTGGCGATCGACCGTACCGGTGAGTTCCGGGGCCTCTATCACGTGTTGCAGGGAGCCATCTCGCCGATCGACGGCATCGGCCCCGAGCGTCTTCGTGTCCGCGAGCTGATTGACAGGATGGCCAGCGGAGAAGTCACAGAAGTGGTGCTCGCCACGAACCCCAACGTCGAAGGCGAGACCACTGCGCTCTACATCGCGCGCCTCATCAAACCGCTCGGCGTGAAGGTCACCCGGATTGCCAGCGGACTGCCGGTCGGAGGCGATCTGGAGTACGCCGACGAGGTGACGCTCGGCCGTGCCCTTGAGGCACGCCGGGAGATGTAGGTCTCGCGCCGGCCGTTCACCGAGACGCTGGCGCCGCCTGACTACTCGTATCCTTCGGCTCGGCCGCGATGCCCCTTGGTGCCCCTATTCTGTTAGGACTTATCGCCTGTTTCGGCGGTGAGGTCACCTTCAACAGGGGACCGAGTGAAAGGGAAGAAACGCGATGCAGCAGCTGACGGAGATCCGTTGGCACGCACGCGCCGGTCAGGGCGCGGTTACGGCGGCTAAGCTCGTCGCCGAGACTGCGCTGTCGCAGGACCGGTACATGCAGGCCATGCCCGAGTATGGGCCCGAGCGCATGGGCGCGCCGATCAAGGCGTTCACGCGTATCAGCGATCAACCGATTGAGATCCACAACAATATCGAGAACCCTCACGTCGTCGTCGTCCTTGACGAGACCCTGCTCGATGTCATCGATGTGACTGAAGGAGTCGCCGACGACGGCGTTATCATCGTCAACACGTGCACTGCTCCGGCGGTGCTGCGCAAGGTGCTCGGAGTCAAGGATTCGGTGGTGGTAGCTTCGTGCGACGCGACCACCATCGCGCTTGAGACGATCGGGCGCGACATTCCCAACACGCCGATGGTCGGCGCGCTTGCGCGTCTTACCGGCGTCGTGGATCTGGATGCCGTCAAGGGCCTGCTGGTCAAGACGTTTGGCAAGAAGTTCGGCCAAGACATCATCGACGCGAACCTTGACTCCGTCCAACGCGCGTATGAGGAGGTGGCTGCGGGATGAGCAAGTGGGATATTTCCTCCATCGACGACTGGAAGAGCGAAGACTTCCCCCGTGGCGCGATGATTCCCGAAGCCGGCAACTCGGCTGATTACGTCACCGGCGGCTGGCGCAGCGAGCGCCCCTGGCGCGACGAATCCAAGTGCACCCAGTGCCTGATTTGCTGGATCTACTGCCCCGACAGCTCGGTCGTTCTCAATGACGGCAAGGTCGTGTCATTTGATCTCGACCACTGCAAAGGTTGCGGTATCTGCGCGCATGAATGCCCGTCTGACGCCATTTCGATGGCGCTCGAAGGCTGCGAACTCCCGGAGGTGAAGTAGCATGGCCGAACAGAAGATCGTAGCCACCACGGGCAACTCGCTTGTCGCCGAGGCGTTTCGCCAGTGCGCTCCCGACGTCGTTCCTGCGTACCCGATAACGCCACAGACAACCATCGTCGAGGAGTTCGCCAAGTTCGTCGCTCAGGGCCGCGTGCACACCGAGTACGTGACGGTCGAGAGCGAGCACTCGGCAATGAGCGCCGCCGTCGGCGCTTCGGCCGCAGGCGCCCGCGTCATGACCGCGACCTCGTCGCAGGGCTTGGCCTACATGTGGGAGGAACTCCACATCGCGGCCGGTCTGCGTCTGCCCATCGTGATGGCCAACGCCAACCGCGCACTAGCGGCACCGATCAACATCCATTGCGATCACTCCGACATCATGGGCGCGCGCGACACCGGCTGGATCATCTACTTTGCGGAGACCGCGCAGGAAGCGTACGACAATACGCTCATGGCGATTCGCGTCGCCGAGAACCCGCAGGTCATGCTGCCGGTCATGACGACGCTCGACGGCTTCATCACGACGCACTCGATCGATCGCGCCCAACTCATGGACGACGAGACGGTCAAGGCGTTCGTGGGCGAGTATCATCCCGAAAACGCGCTCCTCGACACCGATCATCCTGTCAGCCACGGCAACTTCGCCGGTCTGGGCGGAACGTACTTCGAGTTCAAGCAGGCCGAGCGCACCGCCATCGACCGTTCGCTCGGGGTCATCAAGAGCGTTGGCGCCGAGTGGTCTGCCGTCAGCGGCCGCCCGTTCGACGTCGTCGAGGGCTGGGGCATGGAAGACGCCGAGATCGCGATCGTTGTTATCGGCTCGACCGCAGGCAACGTCCGCCACATTGCGCGCGAGCTTCGGGCCCAGGGCGTCAAGGCCGGCGTGCTCAAGATCCGCGTGTTCCGCCCGTTCCCGTTCGTCGATATCGCCGAGGCTCTCAAGGGCGTCAAGGCGGTCGCGGTGCTCGACCGTGCCGAGTCGTTCGGCGCCGAGGGTGGCCCGCTCTTCCTCGAGGTGCGCAGCGCGCTCTACGACTGCACGACCCGCCCGGCCATGGTGAACTACATCTACGGCCTCGGTGGCGCAGACGTGAAGCTCGAACTCATTCGCCGGGTCTACAGCGACTTGGCCGACATAGCCGGTGGCGTCGCCGAGCCCAGCGGGCTCGTCTACCTCGGCACACGGTAGGAAGGACCAGCACATGCCAACGATAAAAGAACTCGCTGCATGCGAAGACCGCCTCGCGGGCGGCCATCGCCTGTGTGCCGGGTGTGGTGCGTCGATTGCGGCCCGCCAGGTGCTTCTTGCCGCGGGCGATAACGCGGTTGTCACCGGCTGCGCCACCGGGTGCCTCGAAGTCTCGACCACGATCTACCCGTACTCGTCGTGGAAGACGCCGTTCATTCACAACGCATTCGCAAACGCGGCTGCCACCGTGTCGGGCGTCGAGGCTGCATTCAAAGGCCTGAAGGCCGCCGGCAAGATTCCCGCCGACAAGAAGATCAAGTTCGTCGCCTTCGGCGGGGACGGTGGCACCTACGACATCGGCCTGCAGTCGCTGTCGGGCGCCATGGAGCGCGGCCACGACATGGTCTACGTCTGTTACGACAACGGCGCGTACATGAACACCGGCATCCAGCGTTCGTCCGCCACGCCGTTCGGCGCATGGGCGACGACCGCCGAGGTCGGCAAGGCCCAGCAGGGCAAGGAGCAGCGCCGCAAGGACCTCACGTCGATCATCGCCGCCCATGGTGTGCCCTACGCTGCGCAGGCTTCGATCAGCCACTGGAGAGACCTCACCAACAAGGCCGAGAAGGCGTTCAACGTCGAAGGCCCCGCGTTCCTCAACATCCTTGCGACATGCCCTCGCGGATGGCGCACGGCTCCCGACCAGACGATCTCCATCACGAAGCTCGCGGTGCAGACCGGCTTCTGGCCGCTGTTCGAGGTCGAAGATGGCGTGTGGCGTCAGACGGTCAAGGTCCCCAACCGCAAGCCCATCGAGGAGTTCTTGAAACCGCAAGGCCGCTTCAAGCACCTCTTCAAGCCCGAGAACGCCGAGTTGCTCGCAAGCGTTCAGGCTGAGGTCGACCGGTACTGGAACTACATCGAGAGGCGCTGCGCGGAGTAGCGTTTCTGGATGCGACGACAGTCTCAAAGAAGCGGGTCCGAAACGGGGCCCGCTTCTTGTCATTGAGGGCTTTGCGGACAGTCGGGGATGCTATGCTTCGAGGGAAACACGCTCCGCTTCGCGTTCGATGGTGACAATCAGAGGAGTCTCTCTTGGCAACAAAGCGAGTCCTGTTCTCGGTACTTGTGATCTGCTGTGCGTTGGCGCTTGCCGGATGCGGGACTAAAGCCCAAGTGAACGGTCAGAACATTAATCTGCCGGATCCGTCTGCCGTGGTGAATTCGGCCAAGGAACAGGCGAGTGCCATAGCCTGCACAGCGATCAGGCAGGAAATCGACAAGAAATACATTGTTCCCGTCGCCGGGGCAACGGCCGAGGTCTCCTTCGGAACGGTCTTGAAGAGCATCGGCAAGGCTTGTCCGTCCGGCGGGACGTACACCTTCGACGATGCCACGAAGAAGACCAGGTGCTCAGTTCACGGCGAGTAGACCGTCAGCCAGTTTGTTAACCAGATGTTGGGCAGAGTAGGGGGGTGTCGTTTGGCTGACCTAAGCGTTGTCGAGAAGCGGAAGCTGGAGCGACTGCTGGGCATGGGTTCCGGCTACGTCCTGAACTTCTCGAACACAACCTTCGCTGACTACTTTAGCGACGTCGCAGGCATCAACATCTACGACGACAACTACGGGTACCGTGGTGCGTCCAAGGCCAACCACATGCGGGCTTTTTGGGAGACCGCGGACAACCACACCGTTGCTAGGGCACTTGTTCCTCTGCTGGAGAACTGGGCTGACTTCGAGACGAACGGGTTTGATGCGCCCGCACCTGAGGATCTGGCCATAATCGAGCGTCTTCGCACATCCGCGCCTGTTGCGGATGCGGCAGCTTTGGTCGCGCCGCCTGATGCGGACGAGGCGTTCGAGACTGTCGCCCGGTATGTTCGTGAGGCGATCGATCGGAACGAGACTGAGGCGGCAATCGATCGCCTGCACACCTTCATGGTGAAGTACATGCGTCGTTTGTGCCGCCGGCGCGGTATCGAGGTCTCCCGGGATAAGCCGCTGCATAGCCTCATGGGTGAGTACATCAAGGCTGTGCGTGCACAAGGCGCCATCGAATCCGAAATCACCCTTCGGATACTCAAGTCGACGACATCTATCCTTGAGGCCCTGAATGGTGCTCGGAATGAACAGAGTCTGGCGCATGACAACGACCTAATGGATCATGACGAGAGCCTTCTCGTCTTTGCGCACGTAGCGTCCTTGGTTCGCTTCATGGATACAGTGGAGGGTCGGGTGGACGGCGAGACGGGTCACGCGCTCGATTGGAATGATGCGATCCCATTCTGACCGCACCTGCCCAACAAGCGAATCGAGCAGAACGCCAAGAGCTACGCTGACAAGCAAACGGATGCGCGTCTGCTCATTTCGTTGGACGTTCGACAGACCCAAAGGCGAGCTAGTACACTTGCGCAACATCATCAGGCGGGCACCACTGCCCGCTTTGTCTGTAGGGGGACGCGATGGGGTTGTTCAGGACTAGTAATGCTGATGTCCATCGGGCGATGGCGCAGACTGCTCCCGGGGTTGAATGGCACGTGGAGCCAGCCGACAGTGACCCGAAGAAGCGGTACTGGTACGTTGGTCTTCATCGCGAAGACAGAGCGCACATGCCTTCGCTTTCACTTGAGCAGGCCCGATTGATGGCGCCAGCAGTCTATGCCAACCTCGGGGGGCTTCGCGGCAAAGTCAGCGTGGAGGTCTGGGTTGAGAGCGATGATGGAAAATGGGTCGGATGTGGGGCTTCAGGGCCATGTGTGTCCGACTGCGCTCCGCGATGCTTGCAGCGAAGCCAATCTCCCCGACGGTCGACGGAGTCGGGCGCGCAGCCGACGGTGAGTCGAGAGATCGATCTCACGAAGGCGCTTCACTGGTACTCCGTGCTTGCGACGTACGACGCTGCGGTCGCACCGTCGAGATGGGTTTGGAGTGAACTCGATGTTGAAGTGAACCGCAGACTGAATGAGTTGATCTGGCAGTCGTCCAGCAACTGGCTATACGTGCCTGACGAATTCCACGGGATATTCAGTTCAGTGGTAGCGGATCCCCCGCCAGATTCCACTAGGGAGTGGGCTTCCGACAGTCCCCGCCTTTCAATGAACATCACGAGCGCAACTTATGTGCCGCGCTACTTCCCAGATGCCTCGAACGACCTCTTCCTGCTATCCGGAAAGGACTTCATGGTCACGGGATATCAGTTGGCGCTCATTGATGCCCTTGAGGAGATTGTGGCGGAAGATGGCATTCCCGTTATAGACCCGAGCGACGTTTCCGAGCCGCCGGAAGGCCGAGTCTACTTCTCGATGAGCCAGTACATCCGGTTCCATCCCTATGTAGCGGCAGAAGTGAAGGACTTCTCGACTCAACCCGACACCCGTGCCGCACTATACAAGAGATGGCGAGACGGATGCTTCCCTGAAGGAGACCTTGCAGTCGGCGTTCTGCAACAAGCCGGTGGCAGTCTTGCGACGATACCACTCCCCGTGGCGCAGGATCTCATGAGGACACTATGGTTTGAGGAGTAATAGGCGCACTCCGTAGGAAGTCGATCACAATGTCGACATGAGCGCTTCTTTCGGAGAAGTGACGTCGCTATCGAACAAGCTCAGGCCAAAGCGCGGGAGGTAGAGAGCAGAGAGTGCACGGGCGCCTGCGCATGCTGTACAACGTTGGATATAGCGCTTGGGAGGGAGTCGCGAGGTGCCGGAAGCTGTGCTGGTGTGGGCGGCAGAGAAGATCCTCCTGCCTATCGCCAACTCCACGTTTGGCAGGCTGACTCGCGCCGCGCCCGGTTGGCTCAAGCGTCTGCGGTCGTATGTGCGAGTTCAACGCCTGGAACGCGAAGTGTCCGCTGAGGAGCTTGCGATCATCAGCTTCATTTCGGGCCGCCAGTACGACTACCTGCACATTGAGCGCGAGTTCGCAGGACGACTTGAGGGCGAGGGTCTGCTACTCGCGGTTACCAAGCTTCAAGTGCTGGGTCTGCTGAGCGCCGCGCGACTCCAGCAGCCGCCTCACCCAGAAGCGATGTTCACTGTCGCTGGCGAGGCAAAGGCTCTCCTGCAGGCCAAGACCGTGAAGCTGCAACGCATTCGTCCTCGGCGACGGGATATCCCAGATGCAGTCGACCGACGCAAGCGTGCTGCTGAGAATGCAGAGTGGCTCATGAATCACGCACGCATGACTCGCGTCGCCGACTACGTGAAGCAGGAGTCGGTTGAAGAAGCCAAGCGTCGACGTCAGGAGCTGTCTGACGACCAGTGCTGGTTGACGGAGCGCGGACTCTGACGGCGGCATGGCAACGGGTCTGGCATGAATTGCAGGAGCCGCGGGGTGGCGTCCAAACAAAGCATATCGAGCGAACGTCGCAAGGTAGACTGCTGAAGAGAGGCACGTGAGCGCCGCTCATGCCCAAGCAGTTCTTTCCTCGGCTACCCCACGCGCGTGAAGGGGATAGCGGTGCCGATTCCGCTGGTGCAAATGAGGTTGTCGTGAGTGTCGACGAAGATCGCATCGAGTCCTTCGAGTGACTCTATGAGAGCGATTGCTCGCTCGACGCCCATGAGGAGCAGAGCGGTAGAAAGCCCATCGCCGTCAATCGAAGTTGGAGACAGAATCGTCACGCTCTTGACGTCGGTCTCGGCGGGAAAACCGGTCTTTGGGTCGAGGATGTGATGGTAGAGCACACCGTCACTGGTGAAGTTTCGTTCGTACAAGCCGCTTGTGACGGCGGATCGATCCGCAACTTCCACAACGCCGATGAGGCCTCCGTCGGGATTGTTCGGATCCCGAATGCCGAGACGCCATTTCGAGCCGTCCGGCTTCGTCCCCAGGCCGAATGCATTGCCGCCGAGGTTGATGAGGCCCGATGTCACACCACCGGCTCGGAGGTGTTTCGCGAGTGCATCGGTGATGTAGCCCTTGGCGATGCCGCCGAGGTCGATCTTGGCGGCGGGGTCGTCGATCCGCACGGTAGTGCCATCGACATGGACGTTCCGGTAACCCACATGCCGAAGAGCCTCGACGATGTCTCGTCGGCTAGGGATGACTCCCTCATTGAAGTCCCACAGCGTTGTGACCGCGCCCATGGTGATATCGAAGAGGCCTCCTGAGATTTCGCAGTACCGCAGAGAGGTCGATATGAGATCGGCCGTCTCCAAACCGACTCCGACGGGCTTTCCGGCGGATCGGTTGATCCGTACGACGTCGCCGTCCTCCACCGTGCGGGAGAACGCCAGCTCGAAATACCGGCACAGTTCGACGGCCTCATCGATCAGGGACTGATCGCATTGCGCCGAGATTGTCACAAGCGTGTTGAAGGCGAAGATCGTCGCGGACGCCGAGCCAGTCCAGCCTCCGGTTATGTTCGGCAATTCCGCGTGCGCCATGTCTCGACCCTTCTTAGGCGTTCGAGACATTGTATTTGGTTCGTCGCAGCCGTGGTCAATCGAATTCGACGCCGAGATTTCAAGATTCCCTGGGGGCACTCGGCATCATGATGGGAGAATGGCTCGGTAGGGGCGGGCGCGAAAGCCGACGGACCGGATGGCCTTCAGGATCGTGCGGCGGTTGATCTTTCGTTCGTCGTACATCACCGAGGTGAGTTTGAGCGACTTGACGGTTACGACGCGCGATACCCCGCTGAGCCGCGAGACGGTCCCCTCAACAAGCAACGCAGACTCGTCTGTGGCGAGTCCTTCGGTTCTGATGTGAATTGCTTCCATCGCGAATCCTCCTCAAACAGCACTGAAGGTAATTCTGTAGTCGGAAGAACGTTGTTGCCTTTCCTATGGTCATCTTCGACAGTGTTGCGGGGATGAGAGCAATGTGGAGGATGTGCGGATGTATTCTGTACGGAGGACAACCGCAGAGGGGGCCGAGGGTGAAGTCGCTTGGAGTGCACTCCGAGGTGGGCCGGCTCAGGACTGTGCTCGTGCACCGGCCGGGCCGTTCGCTCGAGAGGTTGACGCCTTCCAACCGCGCAGAGTTCTTGTTCGACGATGTGGTCTGGGTGGAGAAGGCCCGCCGCGAGCACGACGAGCTGACCGCCGCCCTGCGTAGTCGAGGCGTCGAGGTGCTGCTACTCGGCGACCTGCTCGAACAGGCGCTGGAGTCTTCCGAGACGGCTCGCCGAGAAGCTATTCTGGGCGCGGTTTCGGCGAGCGCTGTCGGGCTTTCGCTCGCCGGTGACCTGCGGTCATGGCTCTTCGCTCTCGATTCCGCCCGGCTTGCCGAGGTTCTGGTCGCGGGCCTGTTGGTCTCCGAGCTCGAGGGGTTCGACCTCACCCATCTCGATCGCAGTTCGCTTGGAGCGGTTTGCGCGGGCGTGGATTCGTTCGTCCTTCCGCCTTTGCCCAACACGGTGTTCACCCGCGACTCGTCGGCTTGGCTCTATGGTGGGGTGGTGCTGCCGCCATTGCTGGGGACGGCGCGCCAACTTGAGGTGGCAAACGTCTCGGCGGTCTATCGTCACCACCCGCTGTTTGCGCAAGGCGACTTCAGGTTCTGGTATCCGCCGCAGGGTGCTGCCGAGCGGTTCTCGGCCGAGGAGTTCGCTCGTACGGCGTCGCTTGAGGGTGGCGACATGATGGCGATCGGCAACGGATGCGTGGTCATCGGCATGGGGGAGCGATCAACGGGCCGCATGGTGGAGTTCGTGGCGCGCTCGCTGTTCGCGAGCGGCGAGGTCGACCGGGTGATCGCATGCCGCATGCAGCAGGACCGCGCATACATGCATCTCGACACGGTGTTTGCGCTGGTCGACCGCGATGCGGCATGCGTCTATCGGTCCGTCGTCGACGGCATGCGCGTGTTCAGCATGAGGCCGTCGGATCGGGACGACGCATTCGAGATCACCGAGGAGGCGGGGCTGCTGCCTGCGGTCGCCGACGCCCTAGGAGAGAAGCGCATTCGAGCCATTCCCACCGGCGGAGCTGCGTGCCAGGCTGCGAGGGAGCAGTGGGACGACGCTAATAACGTCGTGGCGATCGAGCCGGGCGTCGTTGTCGGGTATGCTCGCAACGAAGGTACGAACGCGAACTTGCGCGCAGCCGGCATCGAAGTCATCGAGATTGACGGCACCGAGATCGGCAAGGGCCGCGGCGGATGTCATTGCATGACCTGTCCGCTGCGCCGCGAAGGGCTTTGAGAACCGGCAACGAATCACGGAGGTTGGTATGAACGATCAGATTGAGACGATCGAATCGCTTCGAGCCGCGCTGGCAAAGGCTCGGGCCGAGACGCGGGCGGCGTTTGAGACGCGCGCCTACATGTACGCCGACATCTACCGCTCGCTTGCCGAGGAACTCGGCGGGCAGAAAGCCGCGGAACTGATGAAGCGCGGCATCTACCGCCGCGGGCTGGAGGTCGGCAAGAAGTACCGGGCGGCCGCCGAAGACGGCAACCTGGATCTTGTCGGCGAGATCTTCTGCGAGGGGTCGCCGAGCGAAGGGGCGCTCTTCGAGCCGGGAGTCGAGGCCAGGTGTCCGGTGCAGATCGTGCTGCGCATGGAGGCATGTCCGCTGGTGGAGACCTGGCGCCGGATGGGCCTTGCCGCCGAGGAAGTCGATACCTTGTGCGACATCGCGGCGGCGGTGGACGAGGGAACCTTTGCCGGTGCCGGACTCGATCTGACGTTTCTCGATCGGCTCGGCAAGAGCGGATCGAGGCACTGCCTGCTGGAACTGTCGCTGCCGGAGGGGTAGGCGGAGGAGCGCCGGCGCGGCGCGAGAGCGCGCTCATTTCGGCTATGCTGGCCCACTTCGTGCTACGCTACGTCTTCGCGCCCGCATCCGCGGGCCGGCATGCACCCAACCACCGGAGTTTTCATGCGCCAGAACGATGTACGCAACATTGCCATCATTGCCCACGTCGACCACGGCAAGACCACGCTGGTCGACCGGCTGCTGCAGACCACCCACGTCTTTCGCGACAACCAGCAGGTACCCGACTGCGTGCTTGACTCAAATGACCAAGAGCGCGAGCGCGGCATCACAATCCTCGCGAAGAACATCTCGATCCGCTATGGCGACACCAAGATCAACGTCATCGACACGCCCGGTCACGCCGACTTCGGCGGAGAGGTCGAGCGCGTTCTCAAGATGGCTGATGGAGCGCTGCTGATCGTCGATGCGTTCGAGGGCCCCATGCCTCAGACGCGGTTCGTACTCAAACATGCGCTCGAGCATGGTCTCAAGCCGATGGTCGTGATCAACAAGATCGATCGCGACGGTTCTCGGCCACACGAGGTTGTCGACGAGGTCTTCGATCTCATGGTGGAGTTGGGTGCCGACGATAGCCAGCTCGATTTCCCTATCATCTATACGAGCGCTGTGGGCGGCTATGCCCGGCTCGATCCAGACGACGGCAACATGGATTTTGTGCCGCTCCTCGACGCGATCATCAAGTACATCCCTGCGCCGGATGTCGACATAGACGGTCCCGTCGCGATGCAGGTCTGCACCATCGACTACTCGAGCTTTGTCGGTAGGATCGGAATCGGGCGCGTGTTCTCGGGCACGATCCACAACGGAGAGCGCATTCTCGTTGTCAAGAACGATGGAAGCCGCTACCAAGCGAACGTGAAGAATCTCTTCACGTTCGAGGGTATGGGCCGCGTCGAGGCCGCCGAGGCACACGCGGGCGACATCTGCGCGGTCGTGGGTATCGAGGACGCGGATATCGGCGACATGTTCACCTGCAGGATCGAACCGGTCGTGCTCGACCCGATTCACGTCGAAGAACCCACGATGTCGGTTGTCTTTGCGGCGAGCACGAGTCCGCTCGTGGGCAAGGAAGGCGATATCGTCGGAGGGCGCCAGATCAAGGAGCGCTTGCTTCGCGAGGCTGACTCAAACATCTCGATGAACATCACCGAGTGTGAGGACAAGTCCGGCATGGAAGTCGCCGGTCGCGGAGTCTTGCACCTCTCCGTCCTGATGGAGACGATGCGCCGCGAAGGTTACGAGTTCCAGGTCGGCCGTCCGCAGGTCATCCTGAAGAAGGAAGGTGGACGCACTCTGGAGCCGATCGAGCTTGCCGTAGTCGATGTGCCCAGCGAGTACGCCGGCAAAGTCATCGAGATCTTCGGCAGTCGCAGCGGCGAGATGAAGGACATGGTCCAGCGCGCCGATCAGGTTCATCTCGAATTCAAGATCCCGTCGCGAGGTGTGATGGGGTTGCGTACTCGCGTCCTGAACGCCACCCGCGGCGAGGGCGTGCTCTTCCACCACTTCTCCGAGTACGGCCCGTTCAAGGGAGATCTCGGCGGGCGCCAGAACGGCTCGATGATCGCCATGGCGACCGACAAGTCCGTAGCCTTCGCCCTTGATTCGCTGCAGACCCGCGGCAAGCTGTTCATCGGCCCGGGCGTCATGTGCTACGAGGGAATGATCGTGGGCGAGTCAGCCAAGGAAGGCGACCTTGTGGTCAACGTGTCAAAGGCCAAGCAGCTCACCAACATGCGTTCTTCTTCGGCCGACAAGGGAATCATCCTGTCGCCGCCGATCGTGTTCACGCTCGAAGAGGCGCTGGAGTACATCGAGGACGACGAGCTCGTCGAAATCACGCCGAAGAGCATTCGGCTACGCAAGCGCCTGCTCTCCGCGAACGACCGCAAGAAAGCCGGACGCGGCTAGAGGCAAGTCGCAAGCGCAGGAGAGATTGAATGTCGAAGGGGGCCCGCACAGTGGACCGCGCCCCTAAAGTTGGACCCGGAATGAAAGTTCCGGGTCCAACTCTCTTTTTGGGGGTGATGTCATGAAATGGGATGATGCAACAAAGACG
>JAAXUF010000014.1 GCA_013336165.1 Coriobacteriia bacterium | reverse complement strand
GCTACTGGAACACCAAGAGGTACCAGCCGAAACTGAAAGGGCTGAGCCCGGAACAATTCCGGACCCAGTCCGTGGACGCCGCTTGAGACCCCTATTAAGCCGTCCAGCTTTTGGGGTCTAGTTCACAACCCCGGCTCCTCTTCTGTTGATGCTCAAGGCCCTATCCTTGTGCGATATTGACCGCGCGTGCGACCAGAACCGCTGCGACTCCGCGCCGAGGAGTACACGTCGCCACTGATGTGGGGGCTCTGGAGGTTTGCGGACAGGTTCCCTTGCATCTTGGCTCATTGATGCCCTCCGAGCTTCCAGATGTGCACAAATACATGTGGCATGTATACCCGCTCTCGCGCACGTACTGGAAGCAGGATGACCTCAGCTGGATTGTCCGGCTCCTATGGTCCGAGCCCCGCGCACCGTGCAAACAGGCAGTGAGGAGACGTTGTCGGTGCGTTTGCCGACGGAGACGAACCTTCCATCTGGTGCCCCCTATCCAGCTCAAGCTCTGGTTCGTTGTACTATGTGTGGGAACAATGATCCTTAGCGTGGTCAAGAGAAGCGAATCTGGCGGCGCGCATAATTCTGGGTACGCGACATCTCGGGGGGAGTGACCTTATGACGCTGACAGGTTTCGACATCAGGGGGAGGCAGTGACCCTCAGGCTTTCGGTAGTGATTCCCTCACTGAATGAGGCGCGCCATCTCCCAACGCTTCTGGACTCGCTCGATAGGCAGACGCGTCGGCCCGATGAGATCGTCATCGCAGACGCAGGCTCCACCGACGGGACGCTGCGTATCGCGGAAGCCCGCGGTATCTGCGTAGTCCCCGGTGGTCACCCTGGTCTCGGCAGGAATGCTGGGGCTGCGGCCACGAGCGGCGATCTGATCATGTTCCTCGACGCCGACACCGAGCTTGCCGATGCGTTCATCGCGTCGGTCGTTGCGGAATTCATCGAGCGTGGCTACTCGGCGGCGACTGCCCGTCCACAGCCGAGCGACCGGCGGCCGCATTATTTGGTTGCTTGCGGTCTGTGGAACCTCTACCAGTGGCTCACCCGGCACATTGCCCCTCACGCGTCGGGGTGCTGCATACTCGTGTGGCGCTCCATTCATGAGCGATTGGGCGGCTTCGACGAGTCCTTGGTGCTTGCCGAGGATCACAACTATGCGCGGCGCGTCGCGGAGATCGGCAAGTTCGGCGTGTTCACAAACGATGACATTATGGTTTCGATGCGCAGGTGGGAGGGGGAGGACTGGCTTCCTCTGGCCCGCAAGTACATCTACTCCGAGCGCCTCACGCTGAAAGGTACTCCGATTCGCGCGATCCCGTTCGAATACGCCTCCACCACCCTCGGCGAGGGTGAGGTGGATGCTCGGGCTGCCAGCGATGCGAGCCTGGTCCGGCGTCTCCAACGGATTCTGCAGAAGCCGTCTACGGAGGTGCAGGGCGACGCAATAGGCGCTCTCTCTGTGTCGGTGGTGGCGGGCGCTGTGATAACGCCCGTTCTGGCTTCTGTCGGTTTCGGTCCGGAAATCTACCTCTCGTTTGCAGGCGTAGCGCTCTTGGTCGCGGTGGTATCGGCATACGTGAGCCTGCGTAAGATGCGATTCGAGAGGCACTACGGTGAGTTCTTCGTGTCGTCACCGGTGGTCGCGAGCGACGATATCAGGGACGCGTCGGGCCGGACGCTCATCCGAAAAGGCGTTGACGAGGTGAGCGAACTGCATGTGATAAGCCACTTGGCGCGCATGTCCCAACTCAGCCGACAAGGTCTGGCAGGACGGTTGACGATCTCGCTTGATGCCCTTCGGGGGATGCGGGCCATGTCGGACGACATGGCAGATGCGTTTTACGCGGACACCAAATACGTTACAGCAAGGTCGGATCTCGTGGGGCTGCTCTTGAAGATGGGTTTTGATGAGGTACCGAATCCCCCGGAGCTCGACGTTGTGAACAGGGTGCAGAAACGGCTGCTTCTGCGCCGCATGGGCAAGCTGACCGGCAGAGACAGATCGTCGGATTTGGGGCGATTGAAGATGGCTCTGATCAGCAAAGAGAAGTTTGCTGGCGAAGAGTTCAAGGCGGCGTTGGACATACAGATAGACCGGGTCACTCGCGATCTGGAGCGCCTGCGACTGAAGACAACCCCGGTGGCGACGGCTCAGACGTCCGGATCGCTCCTGAGGGATTCGCTTCCAAGTGAGGGGTCCTAGCGTGCGGCTGCTGATCGCAGGTGCAAGCGGGCGGACCGGGTGTCTGCTGACGCAACTCGCGATAGTGCACGGGCACGATGTCACGGCGCTGGTTCGCGATGCTTCGCGTATCTCGCAAATGGGCGATCGAATGCGAATACTTGTCGGCGACGTCTTGGAACCCAGTACGCTGAAGGCGGCGATTGAAGGACAGGACGCGGTCGTGTCCGTGCTCGCGCCTAGGCCGCGCACGAGCGGACGCGTGTATGTCGAGGGTACGCGCAATCTTGCGGATGCGGCCGAGGGGGCCGGCGTACTCAGGATCGTGGTGGTCTCCGCCGAGGGGGCCGGGGTTGACCCCAAGGAGTTGGCCACAGGATACCGCCTCGTGCTGCGAATCCCCGTGGTGGCGAGACTATATCCGGACATCGCGAGGATGGAGGCCGAGTTGAGAGCGCGCGTCAATCTCGACTGGACTGTCGTGCGTCCGGCGATCCTGACGAATGGAAGACCACGCGGACGCTACAGGACCGCGGTCGGCGCTGTGGTCCGTGGCGGGCTGCGGATCTCGCGAGCGGATCTCGCCGAGTTCCTGCTCGATGCGGTGGAGAAGAGAAGTCACGTGCACGAGAGTGTGGCCGTCGCCTACTGACCCGATGTCCCCGTGCAGGGGATGTGACCCAGCTCGTCCCGATCGTTCATCACCTCGACGCCGGCTTGCCGACCGACGCCCTCGAACACGATGCGCGGCCGTCCGCCGCGCAGGTCGCGCAGCCGCACCTCGATGCTTCCGCCCAGCGACTCCGCGTCACGGCCCTCCATTGAGCCCAGTACAGGGGACTTGAGAATGAGAGTCTCGCAACCCCGTACGTGGACGTCGAGTTCCTCTCGCTTGTCGGCGAGCGTGATGCGCGCCTCGTTAGCGGCTGTCTCGATGCAGGTGAGTTGCGCGCCCGTGTACGTCGCGAACCTGTGCAGCTCGCCGTCGACAAGAAGGCCCGCAATGGTGCCGACAAACGCCCCCGTCAGCCACGGCACTTTGGCCACCGAGAGGGTGAGAGAGACTCTCGGGCGCCCGAAGCTGTTTGACTGTGCCCAGACCCACGAACTCGGGAAGCTGCGTCCCCAGTCTTTCTCGACATATCCGCGGCCACCGTCGAAGACGATCTGTTCGCCATCGATCGAAAGCGAGCCGGAGATTCCGTGATCCATCGACAGCACGCCGTGGTAGGTCTCCATACCAGGCACGAAACGGTACCATCCCATGATTCCGGGCGAGAATGTCGTGACCGGCCACGGCCGCCAGGGTTCGAACCGTAGCGCACCATGTACCTCGTGCACCCCGTCCTTGAGATTGAGCGTCATACCCTCGCTCGTGAAGGCATTGTCGCCGATACGGATATCGAATGGCGAGTTGGGGTCCGAGTTGAACTGCTCGGCGGGATAGGCGTAGTAGTGCGTCTCGCCGTTGGAGGGCATGATCTGAACGAAAGCGTGTTTTAGAGCACCGTCGGCCGAGTAGGAAATGCCCGGGATTACTGCGACGGTGTGGCGCTCCGCAGCGTCCACGTTCTTGAAGTACCAGCCCTCAAAATAGCGGCGACGTACCCCGGTGCCCTGGAAAGCCGCGGGATTCCATATGCGGTGCACGGGACTCAATTCTGCTCCAAAGGGACGACTTGGGTGATGAGTCTGGTGTACCCAAGAATGGGCGGGCGCAGTCCGCGGATGCGCCGTACCTAGGTTCCGAGCAGTGCCGACGCGATACTCGCGATGCCGAACAGCAGGAACAGCACACCGGAGATGCGCCGCATAAGCAGTTCAGGCATGTGTTTGCCCACAAGCCTGCCGATCGCGATGGCGATCGCATCCGCTATCACCATGCCGGTCGTCGAACCAAGCGTTACCGCCCAGAAGCGGCCAACTTGGCTGACGTTGTCGGGGGAGCCCACGGTCGAGAGCCACTGCTGCACGGCAGGCCCAGCGTCTTTGAGGGTGTTCAGAAGTGCCGATCCCGGGTCAACGGCGATTGCCAGCGTCATGATCTGCGTCTTGTCGCCTAATTCGGCGAAGAAGAACGCGATCGTGGTAGCGATGATCGGACCGAAGCGAACCCCCTTGTCCGCCTCGGCGTCCTCGACTTTGTCTCCGCGTAGCGTCCACACACCGAAGCCGATGAACATCAGTCCCGTTATCCAAGGAATCACGCCCGCAGGTATGGCCGAGCCGACGAGTTGGCCTGCGAGCGTGGTGAAGAAGTGCACCACGAAGGTCGCAATGAAGATGCCGATGAGTACCTGCCATGCCTTGTAGCGTGTCGCTAGGATCAAGGCGAGGAGCTGGGATTTGTCCGCCAACTCACCGATCATGATCAGGATGAGCGCCACAAGGAAGATATAGGTCACGCTTTGAACCTCTCGGCATTTCGGCGGAGTCATCAGACTCACTCGGCGGGCGGCTCACGGAGCCTACGCCATCGGCGTTCTGCGGGTCAATACTCGAGGGCGTCGGTGCGCAATTCGACGCTTTCGGCCTTCGTCGCCAGTTCACAGCTTGCGCGCCAGCCATTCACACAGTGTTCATAGGCCACCCATATCGTTAGGGCTAAGATTCGGAGCGCAGTGTCCAAGAACGCAACGAAAGGGCCGACGATGACCTACGAGCGTAGTGACCGCACAGCACAGAAACGATCGCGCTGGCTGAGGTGGGGCGTGTTGGGTGTCGTACTCGTCGGCCTGACCGCGATAGTCACGGCACATCAGTACGTGAGCGGCTTTGCCAAGCCTCCCGGAGTCGACGCTCTTTGCCCGTTTGGTGGAATTGAGACGCTCTTTTCCCTGTTGACGGGTGCGGGAGTCATCCAGCGTGTCGCGGTGAGTTCGGTGATCCTGCTCATTGGATCGCTCGCCATCGCTCTGGTCTTCCGCCGTTCCTTCTGCGGCCAGATTTGCCCGCTCGGCACCCTACAAGGAGCATTCGGCTCTCTGGGAAGAAGAGTGTTCAAAAACCGTCCCCACATACCACCGAAAGTGGATCGGATTGCGCGCTGGCTCAAGTACGTAGTGCTAGCCGTCTTCGCGATCTGGACTTGGAGGGCGGCCGAACTCGTCATGCGCCCCTACGATCCTTGGGCGGCTTGGGCGCACATCACGTCAGCGGAGCTCTTCACGGACCTGGCTGTTGGCGTTGCGGTGCTCGGCGTCTCTCTGGTCGGGTCCATTGTCTACGACCGCTTCTTCTGCAAGTACCTGTGCCCGATGGGTGCGGTGCTCGGCGTGTTCTCCAAGATCAGCCTCTTTGGCATCAAGCGTGACGCCGATACGTGCATCGGCTGTAAGCGCTGTGACAAGGCGTGCCCGATGAACATCATCGTCTCTGAGGCCGACACAGTGAAGTCGTCCGAATGCATTTCGTGCAACGAGTGCGTCAATGCGTGTCCTGCGGCTGGCGCGCTCGTCATCAAAGCGCCGAGAGGGCGCAAAGCCTCCCCACTGTTCATGACAGGCATGGTCACTCTGGCCATAGCCGCTCTCATCGCGGTAACGACAATGACAGGGCAGTTCGATTGGCGCTTGCCATCGCTTGCAGAGGCGATCAACGCCAGTCAGACGACCAGCGGGTCAGGAGGCGCTTCCACCGATCCTTCCAGCGGCGTTACCTCAAGCTTCGACACCTCTCTTATCAAGGGATCCACCTCGATGCAGGAGATCATTGATGCCACCGGTATTCCCGCGGCAGCATTCACGGATCGATGGGGTGTTCCGGCATCCGACCTCGGCAAGTCTATGAAGGACATCAAGACGAAATACGTTTTCGAACCCGAAGACGTGCGACTCTGGGTCGAGGAGAAACTGGCCAAGTAGTCCCCACGTTCGGCGAGCCCACGTGCGTCGCCGCCCACCGTTCCCCGGAGTTCTGAGATTCGCCTCCGCGGGAACGGTGGAGCTGCGACTACTACAGCAACGGCAGATACGATTCCAGCTCCCACGACGTGACGCGTGTCCGGTACTGATGCCACTCCATCCGCTGGTTGCGAACAAGCCAGTCGATGACCGGGGCGCCAAGCGTCTCACGCATGAGTTCGCTGCTTTCGAGCGCGTCAGTGGCCGAGCGCAGGTTCTCGGGGAGCTGCCCGATTCCGTGTGCCGTACGCTCGCTGTCAGTCATCTCATAGACGTCGTCCACGACACCAGCCGGCAATTCGAGTTTGCGTTCTATGCCATCAAGACCGGCCGCCAGCATCACGGCAAAGGCGAGGTACGGGTTGCACGCCGGATCGGGCGAACGCAACTCGATGCGGGTCGCCTTCTCTTTGCCCGGTTTGTACATCGGAACGCGCACGAGCGCCGAGCGGTTCCTGTGTGCCCAGCAGATGTAGACGGGTGCCTCGAAGCCCGAGACCAGCCTCTTGTACGAGTTGACCCACTGGTTTGTGACTGCCGAGAACGCAGGAGCATGATGAAGCAGTCCCGCCATGTAGTGCTTTGCAGCCGCGGAGAGGTGATACTCGTCTGCTGGATCGTGAAACGCGTTGCGATCTCCCTCAAAAAGCGACTGGTGTACGTGCATTCCGCTGCCCGCCTCGCCAAACATCGGCTTGGGCATGAATGATGCGTACAGCCCATTGAGTTGTGCGACTTCCTTGACGACGATCTTGTAGGTCATGACGGCGTCGGCCATTCGCAGGGCCTCGTCATAGCGGAGGTCGATCTCGTGTTGACTGGGGCCGACCTCGTGATGGCTGTACTCAACGCGAATGCCGAAATCTTTGAGAGAGCGCACGGTCTGCTTGCGCAGGTCGACCGCGAGATCGCGCGTCGTCATGTCGAAATAGCCGCCCCGGTCGAGCAGTTCGGTGCTCGTGTCATTTTTGAAGTAGTAGTACTCGAGCTCCGGGCCAACGTAGAAGGTGTAGCCCTTTTCGGCCGCCTTTTTCAGCACGCGCTTAAGCACGTAGCGCGGATCACCCTCGTACGGCGTGCCATCGGGCCTCACGATGTCGCAAAACATCGTGGCCACCAACTGGCCGTCCTGGCGCCAAGGCAGGATCTGAAGCGTTGTGGGATCGGGGAGCGCGATCATGTCGGACTCCTGGATACGGGCGAAGCCTTGGATCGACGAGCCATCGAAGCCCATACCTTCAGTGATGGCTGTCTCGAGTTCGTCCGCAGTGATGATGAACGTCTTCAGGAAGCCGAGAACGTCTGTGAACCAAAGGTGAATGAACTCGATGTCCTTCCCCTTGATCGACGCAATCGCATCTGACCGAAGCTGCTGCGGCATGATTCGCATCCTTCCATATGTTTCGGACTTATTTCGAATATATTTCTGAGATATTGCGTACCTGACCAAAATGCAGCATAAATGCGATACACGCAATCCGTGCGAATCCGGAATGAGAGAAGGGCATAGTTCCATGAATCTGCAATGTCCAAGCGGCAATGATGCAACACAGACGGCGAATCGCTCCAAGAACGTTGTTCCGGGCTCGGGTCTTTGTAGCCGCTGCCTTGACGGATGCCGCGGCAACTGCGAGGTATTCAAGGCTTCCTTTCGCGGTAGAGAGGTCATCTACCCGGGTCCGTTCGGCGAAGTGACGGCCGGCGGGGACAAGGATTACCCGATCGACTACTCGCACCTCAACATCATGGGATACGCCCTGGGAGCAAAAGGTCTTGCCGAGGGAGTGGAGGGCAATCCTGATAACACCCTGTTCCCGATGGTCGACACCGAAACCGAGTTCGGCTACACGAACAAGGTGAAAATGCGCACGCCGATCTTCACGGGCGCGCTCGGATCCACAGAAATCGCTCGCAAGAACTGGGAGAATTTCGCGATCGGCGCCGCGATCTCAGGAATCTCGATCGTGTGCGGCGAGAACGTTTGCGGCATCGACCCTGGCCTCGAGCTTAGCAGCAAGGGCAAGGTCACCAAGGCTCCCGACATGGAGCGCCGCGTCGAGTTGTTCCGCCGCTACCAGGAGGACGGCTACGGCGACATTCTCGTCCAGATGAACGTCGAGGACACCCGTCTCGGCGTTGCCGAGTACGTCGTCGAGAAACTCGGCGTGACTACGATGGAATTGAAGTGGGGACAGGGTGCCAAGTGCATCGGCGGCGAGATCAAAGTCAACAACATCGAGCGCGCCCTTGAACTGCAGGCACGCGGATACCTTGTGACGCCCGACCCATCCGATCCGGCCATTCAGGCCGCATACAAGGACGGCGCGATTCGTCAGTTCGAGCGTCACAGCCGCCTTGGTTTCGTTGACGAGGAGTCGTTCTACAACGAAGTCCAGCGCCTGCGCGATCTGGGAGCCCAACGGGTGACTCTCAAGACGGGCGCTTACCCGATGCGCGAACTTGCCATGGCCATGAAGTGGGCCAGCAACGCCAAGATCGACCTTCTCACCATCGATGGCGCGCCCGGCGGCACCGGCATGAGCCCGTGGCGGATGATGGAGGAGTGGGGCGTTCCGACATTCTATCTGCAGAGCATGGCCAACCAGCTCGCCGAGAAGCTTGCGCAACAGGGGGCCTACGTTCCCGACATCGCCATCGCGGGCGGGTTCTCCACCGAAGATCACGTGTTCAAGGTCCTGGCGCTTGGGGCACCGCACACCAAGGCGGTCTGCATGGGCCGGGCGCTGATGATCCCGGGGTTTGTCGGCAAGAACATCGAAGTGTGGATGAAGGAGCAGGACCTTCCGAAGTCCATCTCGGCATTTGGGGGCACGAAGGAGGAGATCTTCGTCACGTACGAGACCCTCAAGGCTAAGTACGGTGCGGAAGTCGACAAGTTCCCGCTGGGAGCGATCGCTGTCTACACGTATTCCGACAAGATCAGGGTCGGCCTCCAGCAGCTGATGAGCGGTTCACGCAACATGAGACTGGATACTATCAGTCGCAGTGATCTCATGGCCCTGACCCGGGATGCTTCCGAGGTCTCAGGGGTTCCCTACGTCATGGACGCCTATCGCGATGAGGCTATGCGCATAATCGAAGGCTAGAGGGCGTCTCAGTCAGAATCGCGTGAGGACCCTTTTCCCCGACAGGGAGAAGGGTCCTCACGATTCCTCCACACACAAGGCATAGGTAGCCCACACGCAAGACACGAGGCATCCATCAGGGTGTTGCATGATGAACTCAGTTCTTCTCTCCCTCTCCTTCTTGCATTACACGGAAGCCCGCTCTGGCAGAAGCGGGCTTTTGTGTGTCCGGAGTCCGTTTCGCAGTTAGGCAGAGGGCTGCTGGGGTAGTCACTCTCCGACACGGATTCCGATGGAAGGGGACCAAGTGGCTAATGAGCGGCAGTTCAGACGTCTGAGGTCATACAACTTCGTGATGGGCCTGTTTCATCTCGGGCAGGGTATTGCAATCGTCGCGCTCTCCAACAGCTTCAAACTGCCGATAACAGCCAGCTTCCTAGCAGGCCCTCCCGGTACGCCTCCGGGCGCGCCGAAGGTCCTCTTCGAGGTTCCGCTGGGGCTGGCGGTCGCGGCTTTCATATTCCTGTCGGCGTTGGCGCATTTCATCATCGTCTCACCAGGGGTCTTCGACTGGTACGTGAAGAACCTGAAACGCAATCGCAATTACGCCCGCTGGATCGAGTACTCGGTATCTTCGTCGCTCATGATGGTGCTCATCGGTCTGTTGCCGGGCGTCTTCGACATCGCGGCAATCATCGCGGTGTTCGGCGCCAACGCATCGATGATCCTCTTCGGCCTGCTCATGGAGCACTACGAAGAACCAGGCAGGCCCAATTGGATGCCGTTTATCTTTGGGTGTATCGCCGGAATCGTGCCTTGGCTTGCATTGGGCGTGTATCTCTGGAGCCCGGGTTCCACGGTACATGCGCCAGGCTTCGTCTACGCTATCTTCATTTCGATGTTCCTCTTCTTCAACAGTTTTGCGATCAACATGGTCCTGCAGTACAAGAAGATCGGCCGGTGGCGCGACTACATCTTCGGGGAGTACGTCTACGTCCTACTGAGTCTGGTCTCGAAGTCCTTGCTCGCTTGGCTGGTTTTCGCGAACACCCTGATACCGACGTAGGCCTCCTTCGCGATCTGCTACCGTGCGATAGGTATTTAGTGCATCATAATGAGATCGTATGACGACCTTTCTACGGGGGGCAGGCGTGGGGTATTCGCGTGTTGTTGGTGCCGGCCAGGGCGCGCGGCGCGTCAGGGACATCCGGCGCGTACTCTGGGTAATCCTGATTCTGAATATCGCGGTGGCGCTGGCCAAGTTGTTCTGGGGCATCTTCACCAACTCGGACGCCATGCAGGCCGATGGTTTCCATTCGCTTTTCGACGGGGCCAGCAACGTCGTGGGACTCGTGGGAATGGCGTTTGCGGCGCGTCCGGCCGATGAGGATCACCCCTACGGCCACAGCAAGTACGAGACGTATGCATCCGCTCTCATCGCCGGAATGCTCGTGCTCGCGGCCTATCGTATCGGCTCGAGCGCCGTCGCGCAGATTGTCGGGGGTGGCGAGTCCCCACGGGTCGATGTCGGTTCCTTCGTCGTGATGATCGGCACGCTTGCCGTGAACATCTTCGTCACCACATGGGAGCGGCGAGTCGGCAAGAAGCTCGGCAGCCAGATACTCGTTGCCGATGCGAGCCACACCGGCTCCGATGTCTTGGTCAGTCTCGGCGTCATTGTGTCGCTGGTGCTGGTGAAGTTCTTCCATCTGCCGCTGGCGGACCCGATTGTCGCGCTTCTGGTGGCGCTCGCGATCGTCTACACGGCATGGGGAGTATTCAAGCAGGCCAGCAACACACTCTCCGACTCGGCGCGCATTCCGGTTGCCGAGATCTGCGCTGCGGTCATGAAGGTTCCTGGGGTTCTGGGCTGCCATCACATCCGGACTCGCGGTTCCGAGGCAGAGGTGTACGCGGACCTGCACATCCAGGTCGACTCGTCCAAGACGGTGGCCGAGGGGCACGAGATCGCCGAGACGGTCGAGCGCATGCTGGTCGAGTCGTTCGACCAGATCGCCGACGCCATCGTGCACCTGGAGCCTTACGATGAGTATCAGCAGGCCAAGACGGCCCAAGAGATGCCGCCAAGTTGACCGGCCTCTTGCGTGCGATATACCCCGTAGGGTATCCTTCACCAAGGAGTTCTTTCTTGAACGCAGGGAGGCACAACAAATGAGCAGTGCAATTGACGTTACCGCCGCAACTTGGGATGCCGAGGTCACGAATTCCGCGGTTCCCGTGGTCGTTGACTTCTGGGCAGCGTGGTGTGGTCCGTGCCGAATGGTGGCGCCTGAGATCGACAAGCTCGCCGAGCGCAGCGCGGGCGCGGTCAAGTTCGTAAAACTCAACATCGACGAAAACCATGATCTTGCGGTTCGATACGACGTCATGAGCATTCCGACGATCGCGAAGTTCGAGGCCGGTAAGATGACGGCAAGAGTAGTCGGAGCCCGCGGGGCAGACGATCTGAGCAGGGAACTGAAGCTGTAGGCCGTGTGGGCTAGAGAGGCATTCTGAAGAAGCGTTTGAGCGGATTCAACAGAGTGCCGACCGTCCATTCCCGCCACACGAAGTACGACAGAAGCGGTCCTCCCACGATGTCGATTGAGTAGTGTGAGTGGGAGAGAAGCAGCGACAACCAAGTGATGCACGCTAACGCCAGAACGATGCGGCGCAGATTAGGCGCGAGCTTGGGATCGATGATCAGGAAGCAGAGCAGTGCGCAGGCGGCGTGCCCTGAAGGGAACATGCCGTTTTGGATGAGAGGGACGAGCCCGAAACGTTCACCGTTCCCGTGGGCACTGGCAAGTGGGGTGAGTACCATGATGAGTGCTCGCAGCGTGTACATCGTGCCGAACATCGCGAGGAAGCTGGGGAACTTCTCGGGGACTGTTCGCAAGGAATAGAACGCCGCCAAGGCGATGGCGCTGAACAGGGCGATATCCGTGGTGTACTGGCACGTGTCGAAGTACGGCAGCGTTTCGAAGAGCAGGTCGCGAGGCGTTGGGCGATCGGGGAAATGGCCGGCGATGAAAGCACTCATCAAGAACGAGAAGAGCAGAGACAGCACCAGGAATGTCAACCCGGCCGCCGCCCGGCCAACCCACCGGGGGTCTCGGAAGATGGAACCGTGAGTCTCCGGGCCGCTCAGGACTCTAGGCTTCGTTCGTAGATGCGCCATGTCTTGTATCGCCGTCCTCCGACATACTGTGACGGCCGCAGGATCAGGTCGTTGTCCTCTAGGAGCAGAGAGGCTTCGATCGTCTTGTAGCCGCGTGTGACCGCATACCGATACGTCTCGTCGAAGAGGAGCGCATCGATACCGGCCATCCTGTAGCCGGGTGCGATTCCGAAGAACATGAGCCGAACCCTTGGGATGTGCCGCCGCATCGCCAGCAATCGCGCCAAGCGCACGGGGTCAGAATCGCCGAGAAGTCCCCACCGTGGCCGCAGCGCCCAATTGGGATCCGGGAAGGCGCCGAGACTGGCAACGACCTCATCGTCGACTGTGGCGAAGCGGATGAGTCCCGGGTCAACGATGGGCCTGAGGGTATCGGCGACCGTATCGGCCTCCTCTGGCGTCACCGGGAGGAAGCCCCAGTTGTTGGCCCATGCGCGGTTATAGACATCGATGATGCGCCCGACCTCGGCATTGAAGTCCTTCATGTTAACGGTGCGCGTCTGCACGTGACTGCGTTCGCGCACGGCATCTGCGACAGCCGCCAGGCGCTCGGCGGGCACGGTTGCCATGTCAACTATGTACGCATGGTAGTCCTTGACCTTGGAAAGACCCCAGCGTTCGAGGAACTCCCCATAGAATGGCGGGTTGTGTGTGCAGTCGACGGTAGGTGGCGTGTCGAAGCCGTCGATGAGGACACCCTGGCGCTCATGGGTCGCATTCGAATACTCGCCGGGGCCGCGCATGGCTGTCATTCCCCGGGCTGCGATCCAGTCACGCGCGGCATCAAGGAGCGCAGATGCGGCCTCGTAGTCGTCCTCGACCTCGAAGAAACCGAACGAGCCCAGCGCCGAATACGCTCCGTAATAGTCGTTGAAGCGTCTGTTGATCGCAGCGGAGATCCGGCCAACGGCCTTGCCGCCGCGTCGCGCCAGGAAGTGCGTGACCTCGGCATGCTTGTGATAGGGGTGCGCGGCGGTCAGCAGGCCCTTGGTGCCCAGCAGCCGGTTGCCGAGAAGATCTGCGTTGAGTGGTGGTGTCCAGTAAGGATCGCCTCGGTAGAGGCGCCAGGGGAGCAGCGCGAACTCCCGTATGCGCACATCTCCGAGCCCGAACTCCTCGATGCTGAGAGACTGCATGTGCGGCTCCTAGCCGTGGTGGTGCGTACCGGCGAAGTGCTGGTGAGCCCATGCCTCCTGAGCCGGTATGTTGAAGCCGATCGCGAAGAGGAAGAAGTGGGCGACCGACTCTCCCAGGAACCTGAAGCGCACATGCAGATCTTGCACCAGGGCGTCGTTGTCTGCAAACGATGCGAGGTAGTTCTTGAATCCGCCGAACTCGCGATCCGTCACGATCAACTCGCCTGCGTTGGCGATCGTGGCCTCGATCTTCTTCCTATTGCGCACGACGTGCGTATCCGACATCAGGCGTTCGACGTCGTCCGGGTGGTAGGCGGCGACTTTCTCGGGATCGAAATCGTTGAAAGCTTCGCGGATGCCGTCCCATTTTGCCTCGATGACCGCCCAGCTGATCCCCGAACTGAACACGGCTCGCGACATGGCGTCGAGGTAGTCCGAAAGAGAAACCGGGGTGATGCGTGCGGGTGCGTTCATGGAGGCTCCTCTCGGCGGGCGCTGGCTAGATCTACATACCCGTTGGGCGCCTCCACGCTTGATGACAGGCCGGGAGCCTCAGGTCATGTCGGTCGTCGAGTGGGCGTATCCTTCTTGGACGGAGCGAAGACGGCGCGCCAGAAGATTCTGTCGGCGATCAACAGAGCAGCGCCGACACCGATGTAGATCGCTCCGAGTATCCCGGCCTCGATCAGACCCGGATTCACGAACACGTGCCGCAGCGCGATGCCACTTCCGATCATGGTGCCGATAAGCAGCCAAGACTTCGCCGAGAAGAAGCCGAAGAACGTCCCGCGCCCGCGCTCCTGAATGCGGATCACAGCCTTTCGGGCGACGCGCTTGAGCAGCAGTCGGGCCTTGACCGCGCCGAGCACGAGCCCTGCGGCAAGTGCCCAAACGTCCCAGCGCGGAGTGCGTGCGTATAGAGTGCCACGGGAGAGCAGAACCGATGCGCCGACAAGCCACATGGATGCAGCGGCCACCAGCTGTGTTCGAACGCCGACGCGGAACATCGCAGGCCTCTTCTAGGAGATAAAGATATATCGCGAATGTGTCGTGATGGTAGCAACGTCAGCGCCAACAGGCAAGTCGAGCAGCGTCTAGGACACGACGGTAGACCCCCGGCGACTCTCATGCGGTCGTTACAAGAACCGAGCCGCAGCCGCAGGGGGCGCGGATCGCGCCAGCCGGAAACCGACCACAGTCTGACGACCCGGCTGGCTTGTGGCGAAGACCTCGCCGCCGTGGTCTTCTACGATGCGCCGAGTGATCGCGAGTCCAAGCCCGGCGCCGCCCGTGTGTGCAGCCCTAGCCGTGTCGGCCCGGTAGAGGCGCTCGAACACGTAGGGCAGATCCCGGGCGGGGATACCCTCGCCGGTGTCGGTGACCCGTATCTCCGCTTGGCCGTCGGGCAATGCTTCGATCGACGTTACGACGGTGCCGTCCGTCGTATGGCGCACAGCGTTGGAAAGTAGGTTGCGCAGCACCTCGGACAGGCGCAGTTCGTCGCCGGTGACCCACACGGCTGAACTCTTCCCTGCAAAGGATACGCGCGTACGCGCCGGTGCCCCGGCCGCTGCGCGTTCCGTCTCGCGCCTGACCAACTCGGCGAGGTCGATCGTGTGCATCGTGTAGCGCAGCCGCCCGGCTTCAGCGGTCGCGAGCACCTGCAGATCGTCGACGAGGGCCGAGAGGTGCTGCAAGTCCTCGACGAGCGAGTTCAGTCTGGCAGGGTCGGCAACCAGGACACCGTCGGCCATGCCTTCCGCTTGGGCGCGGGCGGCGGCGATGGGGTTGCGCAACTCATGGGAGACGTCGGCCACGAGCCGCTGCCGCAGGCCCTCGGCTTCCTCGAGCGAGCCGGCCATCCGGTTGAACGCAGCTCCGAGCGCTGCGACTTCCGAAGGCCCCGACACCTCCGCGCGATGGTTTAGCTCGCCTCGCGACAGGCCCTCGGCTGCGGTTTGCAGCTTGCCGAGCGGACGGCTCATGTGCCGCGCGAGCAACACCGCGACCACACCGGCGACGACGATTGCCGCAAGCGCCCCGATGATGACGCTCGTGTCGACGGTCGAGAGGAACGTGTTCTCGGCGGCGCCGAGCATCATCTTGCCCATGCCTCCGCCGCCCAACCCCGATCCCGAACCAGAGCCCGCGCCCGCACCAGCGCCCGTGCCGGTTCCGGCAGCGGCGGTCGCGAGATAGGCATCGAATGCCGCGGCGAGCGTGCTGCGAGTGATCAGCCCGACGGCGAGTACGGAGCCGAGTGCCACTGAGAGTACCGACAGGAAGACCTGCAGTCCAAGGTTGATGCGTGGGAATCGACGGCTCATCACGCCTCCAGTTTATAGCCGACGCCGATCACGGTGCGGATGTAGCTGGGATGACGCGGATCGTCGCCAAGCTTCCTGCGGATGTTCTTCACGTGGGCGTCCACGGTACGCTCATAGCCCTCATATGCATCGCCCGACGCCGCTTCGAGCAGCTGCAGACGGCTGTAGACCCGGCCCGGGTGGGCCGCCAGCATCGCTAGGATGTCGAACTCGGTGCGGGTGACATCTGCGACCTGGTCGCCCACGCGTACTTCTCGGCGATCTCGATCGATTGTGAGGTCGCCCACGGAGATGACCGGAGCCGGTGCATTCGAGCGCTCACATCGGCGAAGCACGGCCTTGACCCGCGCAACGACTTCGCGCGGGCTGAACGGCTTGGTGATGTAGTCGTCGGCGCCGATTTCGAGCCCCACGAGCCGGTCGACCTCGTCGCTTCGCGCAGTGACGAGAATCACTGGGATGCCGTCGGCCTGGAAGCGCCGGGTGAGCTCGAGTCCGTCGATACCCGGCAGCATGATGTCGACGAGCGCGAGGTCGGGGCGGTGGGAAGCTGCCGCTTCGAGTGCCGATGGGCCATCGGTCGCCGTGATCGCGGTGAAGTGGTCGGCTCGCAGGTATTCGGCCAGCACCGAGACGATCTTCGTATTGTCATCGACCACAAGTATGGTTGTCATGGTGCCGCTTCCCGAGTTGTCGATACCGTCATTCTAGTATCCCACTTACGTGGTGCTTACCGTATACGAACGGGACGAGCGCTTGCGCGCTCGTCCCGCGATGCTGCTCCCGTCAGGGTTACTTGCAGACTCCCGTTCCCAGTCCGCGACCCATGCCGCCAGCGCCGTTACCGGCACCGCTACCGGCACCGCTACCGGCACCAAGACCGGTACCAAGACCGGTACCAAGACCGGTGCAGCTGGTGTTCACGGTCTCGATGCGATCGGCAAGCCGAGTCTGCATCTGGGCCAGTGCCGCGTCAGCCTGAGCCTGGGTGATCGTGCCGGCAGCAAGCTGCGCGGCGACGGCCTGCTCGCGGACCTTGAGCGCCTCGGCTACGACGACCGAAGAGTCAACGCCGTTTGCCTCGGCGATCTGTGCCATTGTCTTGCCGGCCTGGCGGTCGGCGACGATGGCGTCCGTGCTCTTACCGGTCAGCTTCGCGACGATGTCGAGAATCCGTCCGCCTGCATCGCGCATTGCCGAGCCCATGTGCATGGCCAGGTTTGCGCTTGGTGCGACCGCCGTTGCTCCGGCGACGGGCTGGTTCGCAGCGGGAGCCGGTGCAGCGAAGCCTGAGACGGCGGTGCCGAACACGAGCCCGGCCACGGCGACTCCTGCAATCGCTGCGAAGATGCGTTTCTTGTTCATGGTGTGCCTCCTTCTAGATCAGGTTTGGTTTTGCCTACAACAAGAAGATGACCTCGCGGGGTGAATACCGTGTGAATGTGCAGCGGGGAGGCGATGAACGCCCCGCCGCGGCGTGATGACGGTATCATGAGCGTTATATGGCGCCGCGAAGCGGTACGAGCGAAAGGCTGCGAGAACATGGCGGAACGGGAGACATCAGTGGTGCGCAGGGTGCTGGGTTGGTCGCGGTATCTGATCGGCGTGCCCGTGGTCGCGCTGTTCTTGGGAGCCGTCACGCTCATAGCGGTCGGCGCGGTCGATACCGTGCGCGTGATCATCGAGATTGTTCGCGGTGAACTTGCCGAGAAAGAGGCCGTACTCGAGTTTATCTCGCTGGCCGACGTGTTCCTGCTCTCGACCGTGCTCTACATCATTGCGATGGGCTTCTACGAACTCTTCATAGACGATCGGCTGGTCCTGCCCAAGTGGCTTGAGATCCACGATCTCGATGACCTCAAGGAGAAGCTGGTCGGCGTTGTGATCGTGGTGCTTGCAGTGCTGTTTCTCGGCATCGTGATCAAGACCGAGAATCCCGCCGAGCTCCTGCATCCCGGGCTGGCGATCGCTGCGGTGGTTCTGGCGCTTTCCGCATTCCTGTGGCAGATGACGAGGCATGGGAAGGGCGCGGCGAATCCCAAGGAGGAAGGCGAAGAAGCGTGAGCGAACCGCTGGCCGAGCACATCGCCGGGTACCTTAGCGAACTGACGGCGTATCCGGACCGGCATGTCGGCGGCCCCGGTAACTTGGCTGCGACGGCGTTCTTCGCCGAGACGGTCGCGCGCTTGGGCTTCGAGGTTCGACGCAGCACCTTCGCCTGCATCGAGTGGGAGCGCCACGATGCGGTATTGGCCGCGGGTGACGAGCGTTTCGATGTGCGCGTTGGACCGTACTCGCTTCCGTGCGACGTAACCGCTCCGCTGGTGGCGGTGACCTGCGTGGAGGGGCTCGAGTCCGATGCGATCCGAGGAGCGATTGTCCTTCTCCACGGCGAGATCGCGCGAAGTCAGGTCATGCCCAAGAACTTCCGGTTCTACAACCCAGCGAGCCACCAGCGCATTATCCGTGCGCTTGAGCGGTACGCACCCGCCGCCGTGATCGCCGCGACCGGCCGAGACCCGCAGATGGTGGGCGGCCAGTACCCGTTCCCGCTCTTTGAAGACGGCGACCTCGACGTCCCGAACGCCTACATGACAGATACCGAAGGTGGGCGCCTTCTGGCGTGCGTGTCGGAATCCGCCTCCGTCGTATCGCTGTGTCTTGACTCCGGCCGCATTCTGGCGAGCGCCGAGCACGTGGTCGCAACGCTGCCGGGAGACTTGCCGGGCCGCATTGTGGTCTCTGCCCACATCGACAGCCGTGAAGGCTCACCCGGTGCGCTGGACAATGCAAGTGGCGTTGCGGTGTTGCTCGGCGTTGCGGAGTTGCTCGCGGCCGACCGTCACCGCTCCGGGCCAACGATCGAGATCATGCCGTTCAATGGCGAGGACAACTACGCCAACCCCGGCGAGATCCTGTGGGTCGAGGAGAATGACGGCCGGTTCGACGACATCATCCTCGGGATCAACGTCGACGATCTCGGCATGCGAGATTCGCTCAACCATGTGTCGCTCTACGGCTGTCCGCCCGACATCGCCGAGACAGTGCGCCGTCTGATCGCGGGTAGCCCTCACTTCGCCGAGGGGCCGCAGTGGTTCCAGGGCGATCACTCGATTCTCGGCCTGTATGGGCGCCCGGCTATCGCGCTCGCGTCGAGTGAGATAGCAAGCTTCATGGCCAACTATGCGCACACCGAGCGCGACACGCTCGATCTTGCGGATTCTCGGCTGATCGTCGAGGCCGCGTGGTTCGTGCGTGATGTTGTGAACGGAGTCGGGGAGGCGTTGGCCGTCCAGCGCGGATAGGATTCCGACAGCGGCGCCTGAGGTACTGCCGGACTACACCTTCGCGGGAGCCTCGGGTTCAGCTGCCGTGGACGCATCGGCGGCTTCTGCAGGTGCAGAGACTGCGCTCTCTGCGGGTTTCGCCACGTTCTCGACGGATTCTTGCGTTGCTTTGACGTCCTCAGTCATGTCGGCGACGCCTTCGCGGAACTCCTTGGCTGTCTTGCCGAACATCTTGCCGAGCGCCGGAAGCTGCTTGGGGCCGAAGATGAGGAGGGCGATGACGAGAATGATGATCAGTACCTGCGGTTCGAAGAGCTTCATGATTCCTCCGAGAGTGGTTCCTTCAGTCGTCCTTTGGCCAAGTCTACAACGGAATTGACCGCGGTGCAGTGGCTGGGCTCTTTGCATCAAGCAAAGGGGATGCCTTTCGCATGGAGAGCCGTGTCCTTTGCTTCTGTTGAGTGACGCCAAATTTCGCTATCATGATAGATTGCACGGGAAGTGTGTTGTTTCGGCGAATTTCGTATGGACCACATGTCGGAACGGTTCTTGCAGAGAAGGGTTTCATGAAGTCGTTGAGTCGCAAAAGAATGCAGGTTGTTGTCCTGCTGCTGGCAGTCGGCGCCGTCCTCGTGACAGCCGGTTGTCTGCGCGTGCTCGGCTCTTCTTCGCAGAAGGCGGAAGACCCCCAGTCCCTATCAAGCTCAGGCATGGATTCTCACAAATCGTCGAAAGAGGCGCCCGCCGAGGCGCCTGTCGCTCCGGTTGCGGTAATGCCCGCGCCGTTTGCCGCCTTCTCAAGCGTTCCTTTGACATCGAGTGTCGGTCCGTCGGCATCGATCGGTGTGCCGATCCTCATGTACCACGAGTTCGGTACGCCTCAGAAAGCATCTGATTCTGAGCTGTTCACCCGCCAAAACGACTTCGTCGCCCAGCTTCGCTACCTTCAGTCCAATGGCTACCACGCCGTCACGCTGCAGCAGGTCTACGACTGCTGGTACGGGAAGGGGACTCTCCCGTCGAAGCCGGTGGTCATTTCGATAGACGACGGAAACGACTCCGCGTTTATGTTCGCTGCGCCGCTCTTGAAAAGCATGGGCTGGCCCGCTGTGCTCAATATGATTACCGGCGACAAGCCGGGTGCAACCCGCATGGAGGCCTCCAAGATCCGTGCTTTGATCGCTGACGGCTGGGAGATCGACTCGCACTCTGTGACTCACCCTGACCTGAACAAGATCTCTGCGAGTCAACTTACTCATGAACTGACTGAGTCGCGGCGCCTGCTCCAGGAGCAATTCGGCGTGCCGGTCAATTTCTTCTGCTATCCCTCAGGAAAGTACGACGCGACCACGGTCGCGGCCGTGCGCGCTGCGGGATACCTTGGGGCAACAACGTGCAACAAGGGTATTGCGAAGAGCGCGGATCCATATAGACTCACGCGAGTGTATGTTTCCGGCGGGATGACCATGACCACTTTCGCGGCGTCCCTTCGATAAACCTCGGCGTGATCGGAACGTATTGATGGCGAGGCGCGCTTCATACAGGAAGAACTCTGCCAGGCAGGCAACTCGGCGAAAGGTTCAATTCGCGGCGCTGCTGCTTGTCGTGTTTGCAGCGCTCATTACCGCTGGTTGTCTGGGAACGTTCTCCCACAGGGACGTGGCACGCAACGCGCAAGCCACACCGGAGTCTTCTGCTGTGGAACCGGTCAACTCATCCGAGACGTCCTCGGCGATCAAGCCGACTCCCGCTCCGATTGCTCCCGCCCTTCCGATCGCGACGATGCCCGCACCCATTGCCTCGCTTGAGAACTTGCCATCCGTGTTGAGTATCGGCCCTTCGCCGGCGATCTCAGTCCCCATTCTCATGTACCACGGGTTTGGCACACCCCCGGCGAATGAATCGTATCCCGACATCTACGTGCGCGCTGACGAGTTCGTCGCGCAGCTTCGCTATCTTCAGTCCAACGGCTATCAGGCGGTCACGCTTCAACAGGTCTACGACTGCTGGTACGGGAGTGGGATGTTGCCGGCCAAGCCCGTGGTGATCTCGGTTGACGACGGGTTCGCGTCGGACTTCTCGATCGCCGCGCCTCTCATGAAGAGCATGGGCTGGCCCGGCGTCCTCAACCTCATCGCAGGTGAAACGACGGGTACCACGAGCATGGACCTGGCCGAGGTTCGGGCTATGATCGCCGCCGGCTGGGAGATCGACTCGCACACGATTCGCCATCCCGATCTGACCACGGTCTCCGCGGCACAACTTGCGCGCGAGACCGCTGAGTCACGCCGACGGCTTCAGGAGATGTTCGGCGTGCCGGTCAACTTCTTCTGCTATCCCGCAGGCAAGTACAACGCCGCTACGGTTGCCGCAGTGCGCGCCGCCGGGTATCTCGGCGCGACAACGACACAACCCGGCCTTGCGAAAAGCGCAGATCCTTATACTCTGAAAAGGGTAAGAGTTACCAGAGGAGAGAGCATAAGCGCGTTTGCGGCCTCTCTGAAGTAGCAAGGTTCTTGTGTGGGTGGTGCGAACCGAGAAGAGGGCCGGTGAAACGGATCTCTCGGCACGAAATCGAGCTTGCGGTGTTGCTGGCGGGCGTCGTTGTTGTCCTGATGGTGGCGGGATGCCAAGGGGTGTTTTCCGATAGCGGCATACCTGCGCGCAAGGCGCCCGAAGCAGCGACGCTCGTGCTTGAGCCTGCCGATGAACCTTTGAATTCCACCGAAGCATCGGCCATTGTCGAACCGCCCTCCGCCCCAATTCTGCCCGTTGCGGAAATGCCCGCTCCGGTCGCGGCTTTCGAGGCGGTTCCTCCATCCTCGAGCATCGGCCCTTCCGCTGCGATCGCCGTGCCTATCCTTTATTACCATGCGTTTGGCACGCCGCCCTCCAATGAGATGGCGCCGGAAATCTATGTGCGCACTGAGGAGTTCGTTGCGCAGCTCCGCTATCTGCAGTCCGCCGGATATCATGCTGTGACGCTTCAGCAGGTGTACGACTGCTGGTCCGGGCAGGGCACTCTGCCGGAGAATCCCATCGTGATCTCGATCGACGACGGGTTCGAGTCAGATTTCACCATCGCAGCGCCGCTCCTGAAGAGCATGGGCTGGCCGGCGTGTCTCGCCCTCATTGCAGGGGAGACCCCGGGGACTACGAGCATGGACGTGGCTCAGGTCAGGGCGCTCGTCGAGGCCGGATGGGAGATAGACGCCCATACAATCCATCATGTCGATCTGACCAAGGTTTCTTCGGAGCAACTCACGCGCGAGGTCGCCGAGTCCCGGCGGCGGCTACAGGAGATGTTCGGCGTGCCCGTCAACTTCTTCTGTTATCCGTATGGGAAGTTTGACACCAGGGTAGAGACTGCTGTGCGCGCCGCCGGGTACCTCGGGGCAACGAGCATACAGTTCGGCTTCGCGAAGAGCATAGAGCCCTACAAGCTCAAGCGGATATGGGTTGGCAGGGGCGAGAGTATAAGCACCTTCGCCGCTTCGCTGAAGTAGACGAGTACCCGTTGTCGGTGACGCATTCGTAACCAACCCGTGACCGACCGCAGCCGTAGCGGGCCTCGCACTCTGGTACGATTGCAGGCCATCCCACTGCAGCGATCCTTGGAACAACGTGCCTTCGTTCATTGAAGCGTGGCGCGCCGGACTCTTCCGACGCGGCAATATCATGCAAAACGTGCTTGCCGGCGTCATCGTGGGCATTGTCGCTATGCCGCTGGCTATGGGGTTTGCGATCGCGTCCGGCGCGAAACCCGAGCAGGGCCTCTACACGGCGCTCATAGCCGGAGTGATCGTGACCCTGTTTGGCGGCAGCCGCGTCCAGATTGCCGGGCCTACAGGTGCCTTCGTGGTTCTGCTCGTCGGTATCACCGCGAAGTACGGCTACTCCGGATTGCAGATCGTGACGATGCTCGCCGGCGCGATGCTGCTTCTCTTCGGCCTTGCACGTCTCGGCGGGGTGATTCGCGTAATCCCCGAGTCGGTCATCCTCGGATTCACGGCCGGAATTGCCGTCGTGATGTGGGTCGGCCAGTGGCAGAACTTCTTCGGTCTGCCACAGGTTGCGAACGGAACGTTCCTTGAGCATCTCGCCCGTCTCATCGCGGTGCTGCCACAGCTGCATCCGGCCACGACTGCGCTCGCGGTTGCCGGTGTCGTCATCGTGGCCCTGTGGCCGAAGATTCCGGTGGTGGGAGAGATACCCGGACCACTGGTTGCCCTCGTGGTGGGGACCGGTTTTGTCGCGCTGGTGCATCCGGACGGCGTGGCGACGATCGGCTCTGCGTTTGGCGGCATTCCGCGGGGCCTTCCTCCTCTGACGATCCCGCATACCACGCTCTCCACGGTGACGCAGCTGCTGCAGCCGGCGTTCGCGGTGGCGCTTCTCGGCGGCATCGAGTCGTTGCTCTCGGCGACGGTCGCCGATGGCATGACGGGGCAGAAACACGATGCGAACCAGGAGCTCATCGGCCAGGGGCTCGCCAACATGGGCTCGGGGCTCTTCGGCGGGTTTGCGGCGACAGGGGCCCTCGCGCGCACCGCAACCAACGTGCGGCACGGCGGCAACAGCCCGCTCGCGGGCATCGCTCACGCTGCCGTGCTCGCTTTGGTGCTGGTGGCGCTTGCGCCGCTTGCCGCCTACGTGCCGCTTGCGACGCTGGCGGCGGTGCTGTGGGTCGTCGCGTACAACATGAGCGATCTCGGGCGCCTTGTGCGCACGGTGCGCCGCGCCCCTAAATCCGATGTGGGCGTCATGCTCGTCACCTTCGTGCTGGCGGTATTCGCCGACCTGTCGCTGGCCGTGGAGGTCGGCGTCGTTCTGGCGCTGCTCAACCTGTTCCGCCGGATGATCTCGGCGGTTGAGGTTCGCACTCTCGAGGGCGGTGAACTCGCCGAGGGAAGATCGCGCCGCGTGCCGCACGGCGTGCTGGTCTACAGCATCGATGGCCCCTTCTTCTTTGGTGCGGTCGAGGAGTTCGAGGGCGCGTTGGCGCACACGAAGACCGATCCGAATGCCATCGTTCTTGACCTCTCCCGCGTGCCGTTCGTCGACCTGTCGTCGATCGTCGCGTTGCGCGAGGCCGCCGAGAGGTTTCATGCTCGCGGCGTCACCGTGATCCTGTGTGGCGCGAACGCCTCCGTCGCCGAGAAGCTCGAGCGCGCCGGCATCATGGGAGACTTCGGCCTGTCTGCGACAGAGACGCTCGACGAGGCGCTCGACGCCGTTGAGGCGGCGGTGGCTGGAACCCCAGCTTGAGAGTTACAATCGGGCCAACCTACGGGAGAAGGGGCTTCAAGTGGCAAATAGGAAGATCGTGGCTCTGCTTGCGCTCGCATTGGCGACGACGGTGACAGCCGGCTGCGCATCCAAGTCTGAGACGTCCGGCGCTACCCAACCCGCAAATACGTCCTCCGGATCGGCTGATGCCGCGAAGGGCGGCAGCGTCAAGGCGATGACCGCCGAGACCACCGCCGAGAAGAACGCTCTCGTCTCGGCAGCGACGCCGCAAGGCCGCAAATGGGCGGCAGGCAACCCGAACGGTACGGAGTCCGCCGCGGGCGATCCGTTCCTTGCGGGCTACAGCGTGTACCTGATCGACGGGAGCTCGTTCTATCAGGTCTGGGTGCTCAACGGGGTCGCGGTTCCGTTTACCGGTAAGACCGGTCCGATGTATGTGAAGAGCGCAAACGACGGATACAATACCGCAGTTTCGGCGGCCTCAAAGAACCAGGAAGCCGCCGTCGCCGCAGCACAAGCCGCCATCAAGGATGTCGCGCCCAACGCGAAACCGGGCGGCACTGGCCAGTTCATCGTGTTCTTCCCCTTCGTCAATAACGCCGCGGGCGGATACTACCCGCACGTCACGGTCTATGCAGTGCCGGGCGTCACCACGGACGGCATCGCCTCGGGTGGGACACAGTACCGCTAGGCCTTCGAAGGCGGCGCGGTTTTCGCTGATATCTTTCACGCGAAGCATGTTCGAAAACACGTGGATCGGAGCGTTGGAGAGTGCTCGACCCAGACAAACACATGAGCGATAGCGGTAAGCGCTGGTCAGACCGATTGTCGGCGAAATCCGCCGGCGTGCTGGTCGCCGGGCTGCTCGTGGTCGCGCTTGCCGTAGGTGTGTTCTCCGGCGGGTTCTTGAGGGAACTCGAATCTGTCGCATCCAATGCGAAGTCGGTGGCCACGCAGATCGTCGACGTTGTCGGCACCTTGACACGTTCCGCATCGCCAGCCGAGAACACCACGGCTTCAGCTGTTCGGCTGGGAACCTACCCGCGAATCGTTCCGACGTCCGGCAGTCAGATCACCGTGCCGACTCAGACGTTCATGTTCAACGGCGCCAAGTACTCCGTGACGCCGAATGTCGACGGAGCCATCTACTGGGGGGCGAAGAAAGCAGAGCGCTCGATGAGCCTGCTTTCCGGCGAGACTCACGTCCAGTGGGTGGATGCCTACTATCGGTTTTTCGCGACGGATCCCGAAGGCCAACCCGTCATCGACTCCGCATGCGAGCAGTTGCGTGCCATCTCGGCGAAGGCCGGGCTTTCCAGCGACCAGTATCTTGAGTTGATCGCCAAGTACGTCCAGTCGATTCCTTATGACAACGCGAAGGCTGATGCGGGGGGCTCGGCACCGTTGTTCCCTGTTGAGACGATCGTTGAGGGCAAGGGTGTGTGTTCGGACAAGTCCGTGCTCCTGGCTGCGCTTCTGGCCCACGAGGGATACGCGGTCGCCCTGCTCGATTTTGCGACGGAGAAGCATATGGCGGTGGGCGTGAAGGGGCCGGGCGTGGCGTACGGCGCGTTGGGTTACCTCTTCCTTGAGACGACATCGCCCGCATACGTCACGGACGTACCCGGGGAGTATTCGGGCGGCATGAGGCTGATATCGCAGCCGCAGACGATCCCGATTGGAACGGGGCAGATTACCTACGGAGGCGCGGCCGATGTCGCGCGCATCGTGAAGGCCCGTACGACCGCCCGATCGGCGGCGGAGGCACTGTTCGCCTCGGCGAGCAAGGAGCGGCTCACGGCGGCGCAGGCAGCCCAGATCAACGCCCAGCTGCAAAACGCGTACAACGCCGAGCTCTACCTGCAGTCCGACGTGGTCGATCAGGTGGGAAATCCCGTCAGTCAGTTCATGGACAGGACTCAGGCGATCCAGTGGCTGAACCAAATGGGCTGGTGGAACTAGATCGGATGTCGCTTCGCGAAATGCAGAGGCCAGTTCAAGGAGTCTCTGAGGTGCGCCCTGAGTTTTGCGGAATCTGTGGACGAGTGCGAGCGGGGTATGATATAAAGGCAGTCCGCGTTTGGCGCGGCATTATTGCGGGGTGGAGCAGTCTGGTAGCTCGTCGGGCTCATAACCCGAAGGTCGTCGGTTCAAATCCGGCCCCCGCGACCAAAGAATATGCAGGTCCGAGACGCGAAAGCGATCGGGCCTGTTTTGTTTGCGGGGCCCGTGTCAACCGATTGTCTACGGGATTCTCGGGCCTGGGGATACGCGATACACTGCTGAGGAGTCTGGCGTCCGCTTCCCTAGACTGCAGGAGTGTTGTCTGACCTTCGAGGGGATGAAGCTGGTGTCGAGAGACTGGTCACAGGTTGAAGTCGAGGCGGTGGTAGCGGACTACTTCGCCATGCTCCAGAAGGAGTTGCGAGGCGAAGCGTTCAACAAGTCTGTACATCGCCGGGCCCTGCTAACCATGTTGGATCAGCGCACGGACGGTTCAGTTGAACGGAAGCACTCAAACATCAGCGCCGTGCTCGTCGAGTTGGATCATCCATACCTGCGCGGATACAAGCCGCTGTACAACTATCAGCGGGCGCTGGTAGATGCCGTTGTCGAGAGACTGTCCGCTGACGGGGAACTTGAGGCATCAGTTCAGGCATCAACGACAGCCGTGGCCCAGGTTCCCTCAGTTTCAGACATACTCGCTCGACTTGTTGATGCCCCCATGCCTTCTACCCCGGCTGCCCCAGTCGTTCGTGAGCATGCGGTCGCCTGGCGCGTTCGGCGTGGTACGAACTATTTGGAGAGAGAAGCACGGAACAGCTCACTTGGTCTTGCGGGCGAGGAGTTCGTTGTGAACTTCGAGAGGGCGAGACTACTGCGAGCCGGTGCGGATCGTTTTGTTGACAGAGTCGAACATGTCTCACTGACCGTGGGCGACGGCCTAGGCTACGACGTGCGTTCGTTTGACAGCGGCGGCTCAGAGCTGCTCATCGAAGTGAAGACCACCGGCTACGGGAAGCTGACACCTTTCTTTCTCTCTCCCAACGAGTTGAATGTCTCTAGACAGAAGTCGTCCAACTATCAGCTCTACAGGGTCTTCGACTTTCGCACAGACCCCCGCCTCTTCGCGGTCAGTGGCGCTCTTGATGTTGCGTGCAATTTGGAGCCGTCACAGTACTTGGCGCGCGTGGGTTGAGCCTTGGTGCATCCAGCTCGCACCCGATTCTCTGCGGCTTGCCTAGCTTCCGGGTCGGCGAGCGCGTCACGGGTAATTTCCGGTGTTTCGAAGTACATGCAGTTAGATACTCAGGCGTCCGCAGCCTCGGGTGATTGGAGGAGTCATTGTCGTCAGAATTGAGCTTCGTCGATTACGTGTGTGACCAGATGCGCGATGCCGGCGCGATCCGCTACCGAAAAATGTTTGGCGAGTTCGCGATCTACTGTGACGACAAGGTGGTCGCCCTCGTGTGCGACGATCAGCTCTTCGTCAAGCCAACACCAGGCGGCCGCGCGTTCCTAGGCGAACCCGTCGAGGCGCCTCCCTACACTGGCGCGAAGCACTACTTCCTCATTGATCGGCTCGATGATCGGGATTGGCTGTCGCAGCTTGTTCAACTCACCGCTCAGGACTTGCCTGAGCCAGAGCCGAAGCTTCGCCGTCCGAGTGGATCCGCGTGAGGGTTGCATAGGCGGCTGTCTCCGGCGAGTACCAGGCGTCCTTATGGTGTCCGAACAGGGTATCGCCGTCATCCGGCCTCAACTCAGGCCATAGCGCTCGCGTGCGATAGCGAGCGCGAGCTTGATGCGGTTGATCTGGTTGGTCTCGGATACGCCCGGATCGTAGTCGATGAAGGTTAGCGTCATCTCCGGGTACTTCTTCTTGACGACCTTCGCGGCGCCGCTCCCGTAGATGTTGCCGGTCAGGCAGCCAAACGCCTGCAGGTAGATGATGTCGCGCACGCCCTGCTCGTACAGTTGGTCGACCAGCGCAAGCAGGGGAGCGTTTGTCGGCAGGACGTCGTTGGAGTCCGGGAACACCGGGCGCGCACCTTCCGAGATGAGCACGTCGAAGATGTGGTTGTTGAGCGATGGGGTGTAGAGCAGGTTGAAGTTGCCCAGCACGCCGATGGGGATCTGGCAGCCTGCCTCGTCGGCGCGTCGGTTGACCGCTTCCCTGAGCTCTACGTCGGCTTCGGCGAACGCATCTCGCACGGCCTTCAGCGCCTCAGGCGACAGATCGAGGCCGGCGCGCGTGGAGGGGAACGCGACGATAGGCAGTGTGGCGCCTTCGGTCTTGGCGAGGCCGTCGCGCAGGACGATCTCGTTTTCCATGCCGCGGCACAAGTAGCAGGTCTGCGCGACGAGGATGCCCGTGTTCTCGATGTCTTCGATCTCGCCGAGGTGCTCGATGACATTGCCGACGAGGGAGACCGTCGAGTAGCACAGGTCGTTGTTGCAGTACCGCAGGCCCGTGTCGGCGCTCGTCGCGGTGACCTCGGGCAGTAGCGTCAGGTCGTATCCGAACGACTTCAGGGCCGCGGCCGCCTTCGCCATGTGGGCGGGGGCGGTGCCGGGGACGATGTATCGGCTCAGCGCCCGGACTGGCCCCGCGGTCTGCTCGGCGAGCTCCTTGGGGATCACGCGGCAGCTGCGTTGCCGGCGGCGGTCGATGGCAGCGCGAAGCGAGCGGAGGCGGATCCTGATCGTCGCGAGGTTGGCCATCTCGTCGAGCTTCAGCCCGGTGTAGAGCTTGCCGTTCGAACGCAAGATCTCGCTCGCTGTGTCGATCGCGAGGGAGTCGACGCCACACCCGAACGAGTACAGGTGTATGAGCTCCATGAGCGGCTTGGAGACGACGTAGTCGCACATGTCGTACAGGAACGCCGGCTGGTGCCACCCGCGCGCGCAGGCGTCCTCGTGCACGGTCCGCGGGATCTTGTGGGACAGGGAGAGCGGCGAGAAGACGACGAACCCGAGGCTGCACAGCAGCTCGTCGATGCCGTGGCTCAAGCCAGGGTCAACATGGTAGGAGTGGCAGGCCAGCAGTGCGCCGCTGGCGTCGTTGTCCTCCATGTAGCCCAGCGCCTCGTCGGCAGCGGCGTGCAGTCTGCCCTCGAAGGCCCGCTGCTCGGCCACGGCAGCGTCGAACGCGCGCCCGATGCTCTCGGCAGAGACCTCGTCTCCGAGGGCGCACAGGCTCCCAAGGAGCGCGTCGCAGATCGCCTGCCTGTCACGGTCGACGTTCATGCCCACCAGGTCGGGCGAGATGACCGGCGTCGTCTCGTCGACCGGGTTGTTGCGGACGACGTCGCCGTAGCGCGACGCGACCGGGCAGGAGAACTCGGCCTCGGTCCGCAACTTGAACCCGGCGTCGATCTGCGGCAGGAAGACCATCTCGGCGCCGCGCTCGATTACCTCGGCGATCTGGCCGAACAGGAGCTTTGACGGGTAGCAGGCGCCCTCGGCGGGGATTGCCGAGATGCCCTTGCGGAACTGGTCGGTGGATGAGAAGTCGGAGACGACCACGTTGTAGCCGAGGCTGGCGATGAAGGTCGTCCAGAACGGCAGCGTCTCGAAGAGCTCGCGCGCGCAGGTGAGGCCGACGGTCTTGGCCGGGGCCGGCGCGACGCTGCCTTTGCGGTAGTCCGCGAGCAGGTCCTGCTCGAGCTTGAAGGTGTTGGGCAGCTTGGCCGCCGCAGCCTGCCCGCTGATCGGCTTCTCGCAGCGGTTACCCGTGATGAACTGGCGCGGCCTGTCGCCGCCGTTGCTGAAGTGGCAGATGGTCAGGCGGCACTGGTTCGTGCAGCCTTTACAGACCGCGGTCTTCTGCCGGGTCTCGAAACTCCCCAGCCTCTTCGACGAGATCACCGTCGAAGGAACGGGATTGCGCACGTAGGAGTCGCGCGCGATCAGCGCGCAACCGTATGCACCCATCAGACCGGAGATGTCGGGGCGCAGCGCCTGCCTGCCGGTGATTCGCTCGAAGGCGGCCAAGACGGCATCGGAGGTGAAGCAGCCACCCTGGACCATGACGCGGTCGCCGAGCTTGTCGAGGTTCGAGAAGCCGATGACCTTGTACAGAGCATTGCGCACGACCGAGTACGCCAACCCTGCCGAGATGTCCTCACGCGGGATACCCTCCTTCTGGGCGTGGCGAACGCGCGACGTCATGAACACCGTGCAGCGGGTTCCCAGATCGACGGGGTGCCGTGCTGCCAAGCCGTCGTCGGAGAACAGGTAGCGGGAGCGCTGGAACTGCTTCGCAAAGCTCTCGATCAGCGCGCCACAACCGGATGAGCAGGCCTCGTTGATGACGATGTCGTCGACCGCCCCGTCGACAATGCGGATGTACTTGATGTCCTGCCCACCGATGTCCAGGATCGAGTCGACGTCGCCGACAAGCTCCTGGCTCGCGCGCAGATGCGCGCTGGTTTCCACGACGCCCTCATCCGCGCCGATCGCGACGAGCAGGGCGTGCTCGCCGTACCCGGTGACCACGCAGCGCCTGATGTGCATCTCGCAGCTGCTGTACTTCGGATTTGGGATTGAGTGGAACACCTTGCCCAGCAACTCTATGGTCTTGGCGATGAATTCGCCGCGATGGCGCTGGTACTCGGAGGCGACGATGTATCCGTCCTCGTCCACCAGTACGACCTTGACGGTGGTCGATCCTGCATCGATTCCCAGATACAGGTCACGGGACTTGGTGCTGATGTCCTTCATCAGCTCGCGGAACTGCCTGCGTTTTGCCAGGCAGTTCTTGTGCTCCGAGACGAACCGGTCCTTGGTCATGCCGTAGTCCAGCAGCGGTGAGAGGTACTCGGCGCTCTCCTCGAACGCGACCGGAGTGCTCTTCACCATGTTCTCAATCTCCGAGAGCATGAAGGTGTTCTTGCCTCTGGAATGCCACGCCACGCCGCGTGCGACGAACGTGTGGGGTTCCTTGGGAACGATGGTTTGCTCCCGAGTAAGCCCGAGGCCCTTTTCGTAGTACTTGGCGAGCAGCGGGTTGTAGAAGAACGGCCCACCAAGGTACACGACGGTGCCTTTGATGGGACGGCCGCACGCCAAGCCGGATATGGTCTGGGTGACGATCGCCTTGTACATTGAGAGAACGATGTCTTGCTTGCGGGCTCCCTGATTGAGCAGGCCACGTACGTCCGTGCGAGCAAACACCGCGCAACGCGACGCGATGGGGTAGGTCGTTATCGAACCCAACGTCTTGGCCGAGAAGTCGCGGCGGCGGATGCCGATGGTGCCTGAAAGCAGATCCAGAAACCCGCCGGTGCCGCCCGCACACGATGAATTCATGCGCTGCTCGACGCCATCGGTCAGGTAGACGATCATAGCGTCCTCGCCGCCGAGTTCGATGACAACGTCAGCCTGCGGGTAGATCTTCTCGACCGTGAGTTTGGTTGCGACTACTTCCTGGATGTGAGGGAATCCCAGTATCTCAGAGAGCAGCATGCCGGCAGATCCGGTCACGGCGACCGAAACTCGTCTGTCGCCCTCGATGTAGAGCATGTTGTGGACCGCCTGCGCGACGGTCTCTTTGATGTTTAATGCGTGCTTCTGGTAGCTCGTTCTGATGACGTTTCCGAGCGGATCGAGCAAAACCAGCTTGATGGTCGTCGAGCCGGCGTCAATCCCCAGCAGCAGGGGTTCTTCATCGGGCATTCAGCACGTTCCTCTTCCATGGGCACCGCGAGTGTATCGCGGCATCGGCTCAAGTATGCCGAATAGGATTCACGTCGGCGAGAGTATTTCTGTCGAAGGTGGCGGGCGGGGTGTTCAGAGCAGGCCACCGCGCGATGGCGTATCGTTACGGAAGTCACGTCGCACACGTACCCTGTCCTTTGTTGAGAGGCGCACGCTGTGGAGATACGTCCGGAACACCGGAGTGGAAAAGACCGGCGCGTTGCTCGGCATTACCGGTTCTTCAACCGCCGCAGTGGCTTCGACCGCCGAAAGTCGGATCCGCTCTTTGCCGCCCTGCGCGACAGCCGGTGGGTGCTTGTCGGCCTGCTCGTGCTGCTCAATGTCATGTCGCTGGCTGACGGGCTCCTCACGGCGTTTTCGCTGTGGCTCGGCATCGCCAAGGAGGGCAACCCGGTTCTTGGAAGCATCCTCGGCGCCAGTCCGCTGCTTGCGGCCTGGTTCAAGGTGGCCGTCATGATCGTCGTCTCCTACGGCATCTGGAGGGGCCGGCGGTACCGAGCGGTTCTAGTACTCGCGCCTATCACGCTCGCGATCTACGCCATGGTGCTCGGCTATCATCTTGGCAGTCTGAACGGCCTCGGGTGGCTATGACCTGCGCTGGGGAAACACCGAGGCCGGTTCCGAAAACGGAGCCGGCCTCGCACATTTCGGGGATCTATTTGGTGAGCGACTACTTGTACTCGATCTTGGCGGTATCGACCAGCCACTTGAGCGCCTTGCCGCCTTGGGCAGCCTTGCGTGCGTCATCAAGCTGGCCGGCTTCTTCGCATGCTTTGCGTGCGGCCGCGTTCTGCTCGGCTGTCTTGCCGCCGAACACGGCGTTGATGTCCTCGTCAGTTACCTCGATTTTGAGGTGATCCGCCAGCGCACCTAGTGCTTCCTGCTGAGCAATCATCTGCCGAGCCTGCATGAGCAGCTGAATATCGAACTGGTTCTGGTCCATGCCCTGCTTCTCGAGGAACTCCTGCTTGGTCATCTTCTGCTGAGCCAATGCCGCCTCGAAACTCGCATTGGCCGCGGCCATGCCCTTCTCGAAGAGGTCGTCGGGAATGCGCCCCTCAAGGCGCTGTGCGAGTGCAGAGGCGCACTGGAAGTACTTGTATTCCTCAACCTTAGGTGCCATCTGTGAGGCCATTTGCTTCTTTAGCATCTCGCGAAACTCGGGGACGGTCTTGGCCCCTGGGATATTCGCGGAGACCCAGATGTCGGTGATGGCCGGGATAATTGGCTGCTGAATCTCAAGGACGGTTACGGTCGCGGTGACCTTGCTCATGATCGGCATTCCGTCTTCGCCAGTCTCGTACGTGGGACCCTCAAAGTCGAACGTTTTGGTTTCGCCGACGCTCATGGAGGCAACCTGCTGCTCGAACTCGTCGGGCATGAGGTTCTGTCCCAGCTGGACCACACGGCCATCCGTGGTAAGTCCCGGGAATGGCTCGCCGTTCTCGGTCGCCGAGACGGCCAGCAAGAGCGCGTCTGTCGGTCGAATTTCCCGATCCTCGATCTTCTCGTATGACGCGTACCCCTCCGCGATCTTCAGGAGCTGTTCGTCAACGGCAGAGTCAGGCACGTCGATCACAGGCAGAGTGATCGTGACGGGTTCGTAAGAGGAGAGCGTGAATTGGTGGTCGGGAGCGTTTGGCTCCGGTGTTGTGGCGTCTTCGTCGGTCATGGTTCCTCCTTGAGTGATTGTGTTGATTGCATGCTACCGCTGAGTGGCGGGAAGCGTAAGGTTGGCGATTCTGCACGCGGGCGAGACGTCGGTCTGAGGCCGACCGTACTCCTCGATAAGTGCCCGCATCGCATCCTCGACATGCTGCGCAAACGAGTCCTCGTCTTCCGGCGTCCCCTCGGCGCTGACGGGGTAGATGGGCTCGCCAACAAAGTAGCGCACTTTGACTGGAAGTGGGAAGTGAATCGCGATTGAGAACGGCAGGGGGATTGGTAGTAGGCCGATCGCCAACGGGTCTCTGTGCTCGGCGTGCGCGGGTCCGATTCGCAGTATCTTCTGGAACCAGAACTTTCCAAACAGCCGGCCGCTGGTCAGGAAGTGAAGCCCGTCGTTGACGCCCACGCCAACGATCGGGATCACCGGCACGCCGGTCGCTATCGCGACGTGGGCAAAGCCGGTTCGATTCTGCCAGTCAATGTGCTCATGGCCGTGTCGGCTGCTCAGGATCTCGGTGACCCCACCCGGGTACGTGAGCACCATTTCGCCGGCGCTGAGGTGACGCACCGCGTTCTCCCGCGTACCGCGAACCGCTCCGACCAGCGCCAAAATGCGGGGGATGATCGGGTACCGGTACCAGATGTGATGGACCATGATGCGTGCCACGCGCCCCGAAGACCGGCAGACCATCCCGGCAAGCAGCAGGTATTCGACGTCCATGCGCCCGTGGTTGCTGACGATCAGAGCTCCGCCGCTGGCTGGCAGCCTCTCGGCGAATCTGATCTCCGCGCGGTGGTAGAACCGCCTGAATTCATTCAGGAAGCGCAGAAGCCATTCGGCGAGCCTGTCGTTGATCCTGTACATGAGCCCCTCGTCGCCCAGTCGTGCGTTGCCCAACAGTACTCCACTTGGCACCGCTCGCAGTCTCTGACACTGCAAAATCGGCACCAACGGGCGTCAGACTGCCTCCTGTGTGGCTTGTGCGTGTCGACGCGAGAAGCCTGACCCCGCGCCCGCGCTCGCGCCTACCGGACCGTCCGCCACCAGCCGGCGTGATCGCGCACGAAGAACTCGATCTGCCCTTGCGTGAGTAGGCTTCCCAAGAAGCCCTTCACGGTGGTGACCGCGAGCCAGTACTGCGCCGAGTTGTCGCCTAGGTCGCGTGCAGCCGAGACGAGCGCGACCGCCTCCTCGGTGGTCTGCTCGCACACGAGCCGGTCCAGCAAGAGCGCCTCGATCTCGGCTAGCTCGGCGAGATGATGGTCGATGTGCGATGCGGCCTCCTCGTGCGCGACCGGGCGGCCATGCGCAGGTAGGAGCCAGTCGGCGTCCGTTTCGCGGATGCGCTCGAGGGACTCGGCAACCAGCGTGGGATCGATGCAGTACGGGAGGCGGTGACGCTCCCACAACTCCGTGATGTAGAGCGCGTCGCCGGTGAAGAGCACGTTGTCGGCGGTGAGGAATCCCGTGTGGCCGAGGGTGTGGCCAGGCAGCCGGATCGCGGTTACGCGCGCGTCGCTGAGGCTCTCGATGTAGCCGTCCACAGGGCAGGGATCACCGCGGAACAGACGTGTCACGAGTGCGTCGGTCGGTTTGGCCCACGAGAACATGCCGCGGATGTTGACCTCGGGGTTCTCGACGAGCGCGGCGTCGTCGCGCGCGACGTGGACGGCGGCCCCGCGCGCACGCAGCTCGGCCGCGCAAGCGAAATGGTCGGTGTGGCCGTGCGTTATCACGAGCCGGTCGAGTGCGATGCCCTCGTACGCCGCTTCATCGGCCGCCGTGTCGATACCCAAGCCGCCGATCAGGCCAGCGTTGGTGAGTCCGGGCAGATACCAAGTGTCGCCGGTGATGTGGATTGCGCCTGAAGGCGTGATCGTGGTGTTCATGCGGAGAAGTATGCGCACACTGCGGCGCGTGCGTCACGCGGGTCTGTTGTTCCGCCGGTCTCGCGGTGGGGAATATATCCACTCTGCATGCCAACTCGTTATCAGGAGGAACTGTCATGACCGGACTCTGGATCGTGCTGGCCATCGTCGTTGTGATCGTGATCGCGCTCGTAGCGGTCTATAACGGGCTGATCACCCGCAGGAACCGCGTGTTCGAGGCCTTGAGCGACATCGACGTCCAGCTCAAACGTCGCTACGACCTCATTCCCAACCTCGTCAACACCGTGAAGGGTTACGCGACACACGAGCGGGAGCTCTTTGAGAAGGTCACCGCCGAACGCGCCGGCCTCATGACCGGCACCACGGGAGAGAAGATCGCTGCAAGCAACCAGCTCACCGAGACGCTGAAGTCCCTCTTCGCCGTCGCGGAAGCCTACCCTGACCTGAAGGCCAACCAGAACTTCCTCTCACTGCAGGTCGAGCTGACCGACACACAGGATAAGATCATGGCCGCGCAGCGCTTCTACAACTCCAACGTGCGGGACTTCAACACGGCGATCCAGGTGTTTCCCACCAACCTGCTTGCGGCCCCTCTGGGCTTCTCTGCATTTGAGTTCATCGAGGCCACCCCGACCGAGACCCAGAACGTCCAGGTCAACTTCTAGCAATGGCGACCACCTATACCGAGATCTCATCGAACAAGCGGCGGACTGTCGTGGTCATGACGATCTTCGTCGCGCTGGTCATCGCGCTCGGCTACGTGTTTGGCGTGGCGCTGGATCTCCCATGGTTGCTGCCACTTGCCATATTGGTGGCGATCGTCCAGTCGTTTGCCTCGTACTGGTGGAGCGACAAGCTCGCGCTGGCGGTATCGGGTGCGCGTGAGGTCGACAAGGCCGCGGCGCCCGAGCTCTACCTCCTCGTCGAGAACCTGTCGATCACCGGCGGACTGCCTACGCCCCGTGTCTACATCATCGATGACCCATCGCCCAATGCGTTTGCCACCGGTCGGGATCCCGCGCATGCGGCGGTGGCCGTCACGACCGGGTTGCTCGGCAAGCTGGACAGGGCTGAACTTGAAGGCGTGCTCGCGCACGAGCTGGCGCATGTCGAGAACTACGACATCCGGCTCTCAAGCGTGGTCGTGGTGCTGGTGGGTTTTGTGGTGCTGCTGGCGGACTTCTTCCTGCGCTACACGTTCTGGTTTGGCGGCGGGCGCAGGCGGGGCGGCGACCAGGGCGGTGGTCAGGCCGGGGCGATCCTGATGCTCGTGGGCATTGTGCTCGCGCTGCTCTCGCCGCTGTTCGCCATGCTCATCCAGCTGGCGGTTTCGCGGAGGCGCGAACTCTTGGCCGACGCGAGCGGCGTCCTGCTCACACGCAACCCCGATGGGCTTGCCGACGCGCTTGCCAAGATCACTGCCGATCCCATTCCGATGCGTCGCGTGAACAAGGCGACGTCGCACTTGTGGATCGCCAACCCGCTGCATGACGAGAGTGGGCATACGCGCGGATGGCTTGCGCGGTTGTTCGACACTCATCCGGATCCGGCCGTCCGCATAGCGAAGTTGAGGGAGATGGCGAGGTAGAGCGCGTTTGCAGTGCATCTGCGCTACAGTATTCGGCGTCACATTCGATCTCGCGAAGAAGGCGCCATGACCCCGCCTGAAAGTGCCGACACCTCCTCAGAAGCCGAGGTGCCGGGTCCGCTGCGCACGTGGTGGCTCGCCATCAGGCCCAAGACGCTGCCGGCAGCAGCTTCCGGCGTTATCGTGGGCACGGTACTGGCGTGGCGCGACGGCGGTTTCGCGCTCGGGCCCGCGCTTGCCGCGCTGGTGGTTGCGGTGCTGCTGCAGATCGCCAGCAACCTCGCTAACGACGTCTACGACGACGAGCGCGGCGCCGACACCGCCGAGCGCCTCGGCCCGCTGAGGGTGACGCAGGCGGGCCTCCTGCGGCGCGATCAGGTCAAGCGCGGCATGAAGGTCGTACTGGTCCTCGCATTTGCGGCCGGGCTCTACCTCACGTACGTGCGCGGCTGGGTGACGCTGGTGATCGGCCTGGCCGCGATCGTCTCGGCGATCGCCTACACGGGCGGCCCGTATCCGCTGGGCTATCACGGGTTGGGCGAGGTGTTCGTCTTTGTGTTCTTCGGCCTGGCCGCGGTGGTGGGCACCTATTGGGTTCAGACCGGCTCCACCACGCCGCTGGTGTGGCTGATGGCGGTGCCGCCGGGCCTGATCGTCACGGCCATCATCATCGTGAACAACCTGCGCGACATCGAACAGGACCGCGTCGCCAACAAACGCACGATCGCCGTGCGCGTCGGCGCGCCTGCGGCCAAGGTCGAGTACGCAGTCTGCCTTGTGGTCGCCTATGCGCTTGTGGCCGCGCTCGTCGCGGTGCGGATGCTTCCGCTGGCCGCCCTCGCCACGTGGTTCTCGGCGCCGTTGGCGATCCGAACGGCGCGCATCGTCTACACGCGCCCGGGCAGGGCGCTCAACGCCGCCCTAGCCTCCACCGGCCAGATCGCGCTCATCTTCAGCGTCCTCTTCGCCCTCAGCATGCTGCTTCCGTAGCGCTTACTTGCCGAGAAGATCCTGCGGCTTGACGTCGGCCTTCAGGTAGCCCCTGGCTTTCATCCAGTCCAGCACGCCCTGGATGTCGGCTGCCGAGGGGGGCGCAGCCATCGGGTACGTGTCCACCTTGTAGCTGGTGGCAAGCGATGCCGGAAGCTGCGCCTTGTCGACCAACAGCTGACGGAACGAGTCCGGGTTGGCGTTGATGTCGGCGACGGCGAGGTTCCACGCTCTCAGAAGCGCATCAACCGAAGCCGAGCCTTCCGGGGTGCCGATGAACTTGGCGTTGACGGCTAGGACGCTTGCGGACAGGTTGGTCTTGGACTTGGTGTCGTCGCCACCCGACACGATTGTTGCTCCCTGCTGGAGCGCGAGTGTGATGAACGGTTCAGGAAGCACAGCCGCCTTGAGCTGGCCGGCCATCATGAGTTGGAAGCGCACGGGGACTTTCGGGACCTGCTCGGCCTTGACGTCGCTCTGCGAGATGCCGACCTGAGACATCAACTCGTCGAGGACGTACTCCGTGATCGTGGAAGATGCGGTGCCCACAGCCACGCCCTTGAGGTCGGCCATCGACTTGATGCCTGAGTTTGGGGCCGCGACAACCGCGAACCGCCCCTGGCTGGGATTGGCGCCGAGCATCACGGTCGGGAGCTTCACAGGGATTCCGCCGGCCTGCAGATTGGCCGCGCTCATGATGTCTGTCATCGACGCCTGGATCGCGCCGGAGGCGAATGCCGCCTCGCGCTCTTGAGCACTCTGGAAGACGACGATTTCAACCTTGGGGAGCCCCTGAGACGTGAAATAGCCCTTCTGCTCGGCTACCCAGAGCGGTAGGGAGTCGGACGTTGCCAGCGTGCCGATTTTGATGGCAGCGGGGGTTACGGCGGACCCGGGTTGTGTGGTCGTGGAGTTCGCGGAACAACCCGTGAGGGCGAAAGCGGCCATGAGGAGCGCGGCCACGGTCGCACGGAAGAGACGATTTGTTCGAGCCATCTGAAGAGCTCCTCTTCTTGCCGGAGAAATAGGCGCACGGAATTATACAATGTAGGTGGGGGAGGTGCTTGTTGGGCATACTCTCCCCGCGTTGCCGGCCATACGTCCTGTGGCGCAGCGCCAAATACATCTTTGAGCGTACGCGCATGGCGGCAAGGTGACGTACCATGGGGGCCAGTAGTTTTCGCGACGAAAGGGGTGCACGTATGCCCGAGGCACGAGTGATCAGGTTCATGAAGTCAGCCCTAGTGGTGGTGTTCGTGCTGGCTCTTGCCGCCGCGATCGTAGGGTGCAGCAAGAAGGCCACGGTGGACACGTCGACCGCGTTGGGCTCTCTGTCTATCGCTCAGTCGACGCTTTCTACGATGGCGCCGGATGCCAAACTGCTGGTCGTCCAGACTGCGGACGTGGTCACCACAACGTCGACACCCGTGTGGGCGTATGTATTCGGCTCTCCGTCGAGTGGTATGACCTACCTCGTCTTCGTTGAGAATGGTCAGCCGTATTCGTACGAGTATGGTGAAGCTTCTCTGACTGCGACGGAGTGGGCCGCTATACCGTCTACCAGCGAGTGGAAGATCAACAGCGACACGGCGTACAAGAACGCCCTGGCTCAGTTCAAGTCCGGCAACGCGAACACCCCGTACGTGATGGGGTTTGTGTCGTACCTGTCTGCGGACGACACTTCGACCATATCGCCGATGGTGTGGAAGGTCATCTTCAACCCGGATTCGATTGATGAGTCAACGGTGGGCGAGTACGATGTCGACGCCAGAACCGGGGCGGTGTCGGTCTCCAAGTGATTGACGAAACGCAGTAGCGTAGAATGGTGGGGCACGGTCTCGCCCGCCACGCACGCAGGAGTCTCATATCAGGCGCATGCACTCACACCGTCTAGCGGCTCTTTGCATGGCAGCGATTCTGCTTGCCTCTGCGTTGATGCCGTCACTTGTCTGGGCTGCGCCTGCCTCTCTGGCCTCGAGTATCGCCGAGAAGCAGGCGCAGGCAGCCGACGCCCAGGTCCAGCTCGAAGCGATGCGCGTGGATCTCGGCAACCAGCTGGCGGAGCTGGCGAAGATCAATGCGCAGGTGGATGCCGCCCGTCAGGATATTGTGGCCTCGAACAACAAGCTCGCCGAGTTGGACGCTTCGGCTCAGATGCGTCTCGAACAGCTGGGCTCGCGGGCCGTTCAGATGTACAAGTCCGGTGGGCTCAGCACGCTTGAAGTCGTCCTGGGGAGTAAGTCCATATCGGATCTGGTCTCAAGGATCTCCTTCTTGGTGGACATGCAAGAACGTGACACCCTGGTTCTTGCCGACGTGCGCAAGACGCGCGCAGAGATCGCCTATCTCAAAGGGCAGCAGGAAGCACAGGCTCAAACGTTGAGCGATCTGCAACGCCAGGCGGATGCCGGCCGAGTACAGATCGAGACCTCCATGGCGAAGCAGCAGGCGTACATGAAGTCGCTCAACAGCGAGATCGCCACACTGGTGCGGCAGCAGGAGGCAGCAAAGGCAGCCGCTGCGGCCGCCTCAGCAGCAGCCGCATCGGCGGCAGCGGCTGCCAACGGAGGCGCGAACGGGCCGTTCATCCCGGCAACCGTCATTTCGGACTCGG
>JAAXUF010000013.1 GCA_013336165.1 Coriobacteriia bacterium | reverse complement strand
GTGAGCCTCGGCGTGCTCCTCGTGGCGCTCGTGCACACGATCCTTCACTGGGACTGGACGACAGATACCCTCAGACGCTTCGCCGGCAGGCTCTCGGTGGCCTCCCGCTGGAACCTGGTCATCGACGGCGTCCTCTTCGTCTCGCTCATGGTCTGCATGCTCTCCGGGATCATGGTGTCTCGGCATGTGCTCATCGCCTTCGGCCTCTTCGCACCGGGCTACTTCGTGTGGAACCCTCTGCATTCCATCTCGGCGACGGTTCTGCTGGCGGCAGTGATCGTGCACCTCGCTATGCACTGGAAGTGGATCGCTGTGGCGGTGAGGAGCCGGGTGATCGATCCGATCCGGGGAAGAGTCGGGACGGATGCGGGGGAGGCGAGCGAGGATACGGTGCGCGAGGCGTCGTGACCGTATCATTTTCCTCCCCATGGCGCGTCAAGTTGGAGTGTTATTCGCTGATCCGGTACTAAATAGAGTGGCGTGATATGCGAATTTCGTGAACCCGCTCATACTGGTGACAGGACCTCTGACTTCGAGGAAGGGATGAGCTGCGGCTTGAGTAGTGTATTCGCCCCAATGGGAGTGCAAGATCTCGTGCTAAACCCGTCCCGCTGCTTGAATCAGCGCAGAGCCGATTCAAGTTGTCGTTATTGTCAACACGTATGCCCAAATGGGGCAATCCGTTTCGTAGGACAGGATGTCGTTCTCCAGCGTTCGAAGTGCATAGGTTGTGGCGTATGTATCGCTGCTTGTCCGATGGAGGCCTTTTCCTCTCGAAGTTGGTCCGAACATGAGCTGGTGGAAGCGGTCAGAAAGCGTTCCGGTATATCCGTAGAGATAACCTGTCCTAGGTTTGAGGCTGAGTACGGACCGCTTCCGGGGGCGGAAAGAACCACGGTCTGTCTGCGTGCATACTCTCCGGGCGCCCTCTTTGAGGCCGCGCTTAACTATAGCGTCATACTCAGAGTTGATGCCTGCAAGATTTGCGATTGCGTAAAAGGAAGGTCTCTTCTGAAAACCAATGTCCGCTTGGCGGATACTTGGATTGAGGCGTTGACAAGTCGCAGGGGACGTATCTCGTGCAGTGAAGGAACGGCAGCGGATTCCCTCAACGTGGGGGGCTCAGATTCCGCGCAAGAACCACCTGTGGATCTGCGTGCCCATGGTCGCGATTTCCGCGTAGGATTTGCTCGGCAGGGATCACTTCTGTTTTCGGCATTTCGTGAGGTTGAGCGTCGGTCGCACACGGCGAACCGGTCGGTCAGGCAGCGCCTTACGGCACAGCATGTACCGAAATGGAAACAGCGTTTGCGCACGACATGGCTGGGCGACAGGAGAACCGCAGGGGTTAGCACAGTCTGGCCTGCGCTCAAGGTCAATACATCTGCGTGTCTCGCTTGCGGGGTCTGCCGCCAGTTTTGTCCCACCGGAGCGATTGAACAACGTATTGAGGACGGAGAATTCAAGACCTTCTATACGCCAGGGTTGTGCGCGGATTGCGGCCTCTGTGCGATGTCCTGTACGGGACAGGCAATCGTGCGTGAATATGGCATAACGGCGGATCCATTTGAGGAGCGGGCCATCCTGAGCGAACCCGCAATCGTGTGCGAACGGTGTGGAGCCCCCACCTTTGCACGCGATGGAAGCCTTTGCCATTGGTGTGCCAGTGAGCCTAGGATCGGCGAACTGATGGAGTCGGTCAAACAGATAATGCGTGAGAGCAAAGAGAAGAAGAGTTGTGAACGATAAGCAGGGCCACGACATACAAAGCAGCGAGCTCGCTCTCTATTTCTCGCAGCAGGCCGTGGAACGTGCCAGGAGCTACCACCAATTGGCAAACATGTTGGTCTATCCGGACGACGTCATTAGGCGCTCGTTCGTCGAAGGCTCGCTTCGGGAGCAGTGTGTGCTTACGGCCCAAGAGTCGAGTGATGAGTCTCTTGCTTCATATGTCTTTCGTGCGGGAGACGTCGAGGATATTTCGAGCGAAGACCGGCGCTTTCATGAGCTGCGTGTCGAATACACCCGGCTGTTTTGCCAGACCCCTCTTGTAGTCAGCCCCTACGGTGCCGACTACGCGGAGTATCAGGGTGAAGAGCTTGCAGTACAACGCTGCTACAAACAGCTAGGTCTCGTCAGCCGCTCTGATTTTCGGGAGCGTGCTGACCATATTGCTTCCGAGTTCGACTTTCTCTTCTATCTTGCGCACGCTGAGGCACTTGCTTGGGGACAAGGCGACCACGAAGAGGCACGCGAGTGGCAGAACCTCGAACGTGATTTCCATTCAAGCCATTTGGGAGAGTTTGCAGCGAGTTTCTCCGATGCCCTCGAGTGTGCGACGTCGGTTGACTACTACGTCTTTGTTGCACATCTCATCCGCGCCGCAATTGCCGACCCGTTCTTCTTGTGACTAGCTGAAGTGTCGTGTACCGCGGCGCAGCAATGAACAGATGCTTGTGAGGGCCGCAGCCGACTCCTCGTCAAGGTGAATGCCCCTCTCGAGCAACGCCTCCGCAAGGCGCGCTTTGAGTTCTGCACACAGCGGCATCCCGCGAGAGGTCAATATCAGCAGAAGTGAGCGACTTTCAGGGCTAGCGTCCTCGTGGGCGACAAGATCATGCTTCTCCAGCAATTCAAGGGTCGGCAAGGCGATTGTCTGCGACACGCCAAGATTCGATGGTATTTCGGCGAAATCCGCTTGTTGGTCATTGGCATCATCGAGCAGTAGAAGGATGGCGACTTCGGCGACCGTGAGGTCAAGGCTCATTGCAGCGTGAAAACAAGAGCTGGCGAAGAGGTGAACAGCGCAGACTGTGCGGTAGAACCGATGCTCTTCGGCGGCTGAAGCCAGACTGTCTGGAACCGCCGCAAGGTTGGCTAGCGTGTGGATGATTCCTTCGAACGTCGATTCCGGCAGAGTTGACCACAGCGCTCGCAGCCGAAGGTGAAGTGACCCAGCGATCAGGTCGTACCGTTCGATTCCTCGGTCGGTAGGAGACAGGGAAAATGCACGGCGATCACTTCGATCGCGGGTTCGCACCGCAAGGCCGGAACGTTCGAATTGACTGCATTTCGCGGCCACCACATCGACCGGCAGATCAAACTCACCTGACATGTGGCGCATCGGCGCGCCTGCAGGAGTCAGGGTCGCCCTTGACAGGATCAGATAGTCGGCAAGGCTCATATCGCCCACTCCACGCGTTTCGTAGTCCAGCGCACGATGCACCGTGAGCATGCCGGCGAAGATTGTGGATCGGATCAGTCGTTCTGAGGCTTCCACAGAGTAGTCCCATCAGTGGAGATCCTGGCATCAGTTCCGCAAAGCATAGCAGTACGAACTCGCCGCTGGAGCGGGCGTGCGCGCTTTCGAAAACGGCAGCTGCCCATATTTTCCCTCTCAAGTCTCCTTCATGACTCGCCGATACAAGGAGAGCGAACGTGATTGGAGCGCGTACGACAACGCGTCGCACCGCCAGAGCGTCATGAAAGGCGTGGGGAGCCATGAGGACAACAGAGAGCTTGAAGGAGCGTCAGGAGACCTACAACGTTTTCTTCTTCGAGCGTGGCGAGGAGTACGGTCCATATATCGTCAAGGCGGACAGCAGGCAGCTTGCCCTTCGCATCGCGTCGACACTGTTCGGCGGAGAGTATGTGACCCGCAATCCCAACGCGTATCCGCCGCGCTACGAACAGGTGCGCCTCGTTCCCATGCGGACGGCATCCTAGAGTACGAGTGAAGGTTTGCTTGAAGTCGCGGGGGAGACAACGCGACCCAGATCCTGTAGCTTCGCTACAATGAACGTCGCAGGTCAGAAGGGCCTGCGACGTTCATTGCGTTTTCTAGGAGGCAGTTCCATGCGCACCATCAAAGTCGGCCTCATCGGACTGGGTACCGTAGGCTCGGGGGTCGTTGAGATCCTGCGGCGCCACAGAGCAGATTTTGGACGTCGCGCAGGCGTCGACATCGAACTTGTTCGCTGTGCGGATCGCAACACGGCGCGTTTCGAAGGTCTCGGCTTGGCTGAGGGCGCTTGCACGACTGATGCGACGGACGTGATCAACGACCCGGAAGTCGACATCGTGATCGAGCTCATCGGCGGAACGGGTGTTGCCCGCGAGATCGTGCTGGCCGCGCTTGCTGCCGGCAAGAGCGTCGTCACCGCGAATAAGGCGCTGCTTGCGAGCCACGGCGAGGAAGTCATGCATGCCGCCGAGGCCAACGGCGTCGAGATCCTCTTCGAGGCTTCCGTCGGCGGGGGCATCCCGATCATCGCGCCGCTCAAGCACTCGCTCACCTCAAACGAGATCCATACGGTCATGGGGATCGTCAACGGTACCACCAACTACATGCTCACCCGCATGGCGCAAAACGGGCTCGACTATGAGGCGGCACTGGCTGAGGCTCAGGCAAAAGGCTTCGCCGAGGCCGATCCCAGCGCCGACGTCGACGGCCTGGACGCCGCGGCCAAGATCGCGATCCTCGCCTCCATCGCATTCAACAGCAGGGTCGTCCTGAGTCAGGTTTCGGCCGAGGGCATCCGCACGCTGGCCCCTCAGGACATCGCATACGCCAAGGAGATGGGTTACACCATCAAGCTGCTCGCCATCGCGCGGCGCACCGCCGAGGGCATCGACGTGCGCGTGCACCCGACCATGATCCGCTCGGATCACCCTCTGGCCGCGGTTAACGGTGTCTACAACGCCATCTATGTCGTGGGCGACGCAGTGGGCGAGACGATGTTCTTCGGCGAAGGCGCCGGTTCGCTTCCCGCCGCCTCGGCGGTTGTCGGCGACCTCATCGAGGAAGCGCGCCGCCTCCAGAGCGGCTGTGCACCGCTCGTGGGTTGCACCTGTACCGAGCACCTGCCTGTGCGCGACATCTCCGAGATCGCGACCGAATACTACGTCCGCCTCGAAGTCGCCGACAAGCCCGGCGTGCTCGCCGCAGTCGCCAAGGTGTTCGGGGACCACGAAGTCTCCATCGGCTCGGTTCTCCAGAAGCGTGCCGAGAACGGCGTCGCCGAGATCGTCTACGTGACGCACCTGGCTCTTGAGGCGGATCTGCGCGCCTCGCTGGCCGAGATCACCGCACTCGACATCGTGAGCAACATCGCTTCCGTGATCAGGGTCGAGGAACTCTAGGCCATGGGAGCCGCCGTCCTCGTCCCCGCCACTTCCGCCAACCTCGGCCCGGGGTTTGACTCGTTCGGCCTGGCGCTGGACCTGTCGAACCGGTTCGAGGCCGAACTGGCAGATGCGTGGAGCGTTGAGATCGAGGGCGAGGGCAAGGGCGTGCTGCGCCAAGACAGCGAGAACCGCATCGCTGTTGCGATGCGCCTCGTGTTCGAGGCGGTGGGTCGGCCGGGCCTGAAGGCGTCGATCGGCTGCCTGAACCGCATCCCGACCGGAAGTGGGCTGGGGTCGTCGTCGGCGGCCGTGGTGGGCGGGTTGCTCCTGGCTCAGGAACTCGTGGGCGAGGAGCTCGGGCAGCAGCGGCTGCTCGACATCGCGACCGAGCTTGAGGGACATCCCGACAACGTTGCCGCCGCATTCGTCGGCGGGTTCACGGTGTGCTGGACCGACTCGGGCGCACACCGTTTCGCCCGCTTCGAACCGGCGCGCGGCCTGGCGGCCGTCGTGATCGTGGGCCGCGGCGAGCTCGCGACGCGCGACGCCCGCGCGATGCTGCCGGACGCCGTCTCGCACGCCGACGCCGCCTTCAACGTCGCCCACGCCGGGCTGCTCGCGGCCTCGATCGCGACCGGACGCCCGGAGCTGCTCGGCTCGGCGCTTGCGGACCGCCTGCACGAGCCGTATCGCGCGGCAGCGGTTGCGGACCTGCAGGCCGTGCACGACATCCTTCGCGACTCGGGTGCCGCGGGAGTCGCGCTCTCGGGTTCGGGGCCGACGGTGATCGGCCTGGTCGCGGCCGGTACCGACGAGGAAGCGCACAGAATCGCCGAGGAGGTCGCAGACCGCGCCTCGTCGCGCATCGCGGAGCTGGGGACGCGCCGAGCACCTGTTGCGCTGCGCATCGACCGGACCGGCGCACGCGTGCTGTAGGCCGTTGACCGTTTTGCCTTCACAAGGGGAACATACCTCCTGATCCCAAGTCCGGCTGCATGACCCTTTCGACCTCATTTGGAGGCGAACACAAGGCGCCATGGGAGATTCAACGATAATCGCGCACATCTCCGATCTGCACTGCGGGTCGGTGTACCATATCCCCTCGCTTGCGTCTCGAGTGGTCGACGAGCTCAACGAACTCGATCCGGACGTGGTCGTGGTTACCGGCGATCTGACGGAGATGGGCTTTCGCGCCGAGTTCGAGCGGGCGCACCGTCTTATCGATCGTATCGAGTGCGAGAACAAGATGGTACTCATCGGCAACCACGATGCCCGCAATGTGGGAGACGTCCATTTCGAGGAACTGTTCGGGGCGAGGCGCGCCGAACTCACGCTGCCGCAGATGCGCATCATCGGCTTGGACTCGAGCGAGCCCGATCTTGACACCGGGCGGGTCGGCCGTGACGCCTACCACTGGATCGAGGAACGTCTCGGCATTGCCGAGAACGAGTTCAAGGTGGTCGCCATGCATCATCATCCGCTGCCGGTTCCGGGGACCGGGCGCGAACGCAACGTGGTAAACGATGCAGGCGATTTGCTCCGGGTCCTTTCAGAAAGTGGCGCCGATCTCGTTCTGTGCGGGCACAAACATGTGCCCAATGTCTGGCGTCTTGAGGACATGCTCATCGTCAACGCGGGAACCTGCTGCACGCATCGGCTGCGGGGGCGGGTGCGGCCCTGCTACCAGATCATCGAGGTTGTCGGCCGCAGCCAAGTACGCGTCTTTCAGAAGGAGCCGTTCGTCGACGCCGAGATCGTGGGCGAGTATGGCGGCATGCATGCGCGTGCGTGCGGGTGGCGCATGGAGGAGTTCGACGAGCCGGGGGAGGACGCATGAGCCGCGCGATCGCGCTCATCGATGGCGAGCACTACCCGCCGGTCGTCCGGTTCGCGCTCGACGAGCTTCGCCGAGAAGGCGAGGTGGTCGCGGCGGTGTTCGTTGGCGGCACGGAGAAGATCGACACGCAAGGCGCGGCAGCCGCGTACGGCGTGCCGGTCATCGGAGGGGGCAGCGCGCTGGAGGCTCTGGCTGCCGCGCTCGCGAGCACCGGCGCCGACGAGGTCGTCGACCTGTCCGATGAGCCGGTGCTCACGTCTGCCGACAGGTTCCGGTTCGCGTCGGTCGCCCTCGAGCACGGCGCGTCGTACCGCGGCGCCGATTTCGCCTTCACCGCCCCGCGTGAACAGGCCGTGACGCACACACCCACGCTGGCGGTGATCGGTACCGGCAAGAGAGTCGGCAAGACCGCAATCTCGGCCTACATCGCCCGGCAGCTGACCGCCGCGGGCACGGACCTCGCCGTCCTCGCGATGGGCCGGGGAGGTCCCGCCGAGCCGGAGCTGATCCACGGCGAGCGCGTACGCCTGACCACCACTGACTTGCTGGCGCTGGCGCATACGGGTGTGCATGCCGCGAGCGACAACTACGAAGACGCCGTCATGGCGCGGGTCACTACCATCGGCTGCCGTCGGTGCGGGGGTGGCATGGCGGGGGAGACGTTCTTCAGCAACGTGCCGCAGGGTGCGGTACTAGCCGATTCTCTCGGCAAGGAACTGCTGCTGCTGGAAGGCTCAGGCGCTGCGATACCGCCGGTGCACGCGGACGCGACGATCCTGGTGATCGGCGCCGACCGAGGTGAGACATACGTGCGCGACTACTTCGGCCCATACCGCCTCGCGCGCGCCGACCTCGTCGTGCTCGCTTCCGCCGAGGAGCCGCTGGTCGACGCCGCGGCTCTGCAGCGCCTGCGCGCGGCAATCGTCGAGCAGCGCCCCGATCTGCCGGTCGTCGCGACCACGTTTCGCCCTGCCCCGATCGAACCTGTCGCCGGCCGGCGCGTCTTCTTCGCAACGACCGCACCCCGCCGGGTGATCGGCGGGCTCGTCTCGCACCTCGAAGCCGAGTACGGCTGCCAGGTGGTCGCGGTGAGCACGGCCCTTTCGGACCGGAGACGCCTTCGTGCTGAACTCGATCTGGCCGCGGGCACGTTCGACGTTCTGCTCACGGAGCTTAAGGCCGCTGCCATAGACGTGGTCGCCGAGGCGGGAGCACGCTTGGGTGTGCCGACGGTGCTCTGCGACAACGTTCCGGTCGCGGTGGACGGCTCGGACCTGGACGCACGTACGGCGAGCGTGGCTCAACTCGCTATCGCCCGTGGACTTCGGAGGAGGGGGTAGCAGACGTGGACGAATCCCATCCCGCGCCCATCAGCATCTCCGGAACGACTCACTCGCTGCCGTTCTCGAAGGGCCTGTTGGCTCAGTCGCTGACGGCCACCGGATTGCCGCCGGCTGAGGCGTATGCGATCGCCCAGTCCATCCAGGACCAGTTGCGGGCCGATCACGAAACAAGAGTCTCCCTCGAGCGGGTTCGCGAGATTGCGGCGGAGTACCTGGAACGCCTCGCTCCAGCGCAATATGCGCGGCGATATCGGCGTCTTGGCAGCATCGCGCGGCTTGATCGTCCGCTGATAATCCTGATCGGCGGTACCACGGGGGTTGGCAAATCGACAATCGCAACGGAAATCGCGCACCGGCTCGGTATCACAAGGATTTCCTCAACAGATTCCATTCGACAGGTAATGCGTGGTATATTTACTCAAGACCTCATGCCCACCATCTACGAAAGCGCGTTCTCGGCGTGGCGGGGTCTGAGAGTTCCGGTGCCGGAGGGTGCCAATCCCGTGATCGTCGGTTTTCGCGAACAGACCTCTGTCGTCACGACCGGCGTGAAAGCACTGATAGAGCGGGCGGTGCTTGAGGGAATCTCAATGGTCATCGAGGGCGTTCATCTCGTTCCAGGCTACCTTGACCCCAAACAATTCGAGGGCACGCGGGTGATTCAGCTTGTCGTGGCCGTCGAAGACGAAGAAGCACACTTGAGCCACTTCTTCATCCGGGAAACCCAAAGCAAGGGGAGTAGGCCGCAGGAGCGATATCGCTCGGAGTTCGGCAACATACGTCTGCTTGGAACGTACATCGAGGAACTTGCACGCGAGCGGGGCATACCGGTGATCTGCAGTCATGAGCTCGACAGCACAGTGGAAGACGTGCTGGAGTACGTGCTTTCTGCGGCGGAGAACGACAAAGGGCCGGGACTCGGCCTCACACAACTTTAGGAGGATCTGAAACGTGAAGTTTTTCCTGGATACGGCGGACATCGCCGAAATCGAGGAAGCAGCCAGCTGGGGCGTGCTTTCCGGTATCACCACCAACCCCACACTCTACTCCCGCGTCGGGGGAAAGCTTTCCGACTTCCCGGCTCACATCGCGCGCATCTGCTCGATCATCGATGGGCCCGTTTCTGCCGAGACGGTTGGGCTGGAGCGTCACGAGATCGTGCGTGAGGGCCTCCAGCTGGCCGAGATCGCTCCCAACGTGGTGGTGAAGGTTCCGACGATGCCGGAGGGTCTCGCCGCGACTCGTGAACTGTCCCAGCGCGGTATCAAGGTCAACATGACCCTGTGCTTCACAGTGCCGCAGGCTCTTCTTGCCGCGCGGTCCGGAGCCTCGTACGTTTCGCCGTTCGTGGGCAGGTTTGACGACATCAGTGAAGACGGTATCGCGCAGCTCGCGGATGTCGTGGGCGCCTTGAACAACTACGATTTCGGCCACCAGGTCGAAGTCATCGCCGCGTCCATCCGCAGCGCCAACCATGTGACGCAAGCGGCCCTCGTAGGCGCCGACATCGCGACGGTTCCCTTTGCAGTTCTGAAGAATCTGGTGAAGCATCCGCTCACCGATCGCGGCCTCGAATCATTCCTGGCCGACTGGGAGAAAGTGAAGAACGCATGAGCGCACGTCCTCGCAAGAGAAGCCGCCGGGGCACCGGGACACCGCAGGAAGCGGCCCCCACTCAGCAACCGGCGATCAAGCGTGAAGAACTCGAAGCCAAGACGGTGCCCGAGCTTCGCGCCATGGCTGCCGAGTTGGGCATCGACACCAAGCCGATGAAGCTCAAGAACGACGTCATCAACGCCGTCTTCTCAGCTCTCGAGGTCAAGGTCAAGTCTGAGGGCTTCATCGAGATCACCGGCATCCTTGATGTTCTGCCGGAAGGCTACGGCTTCATCCGCACGGATGGCTACCTGCCGGGTGACCACGACGTCTACGTCTCGATGTCGATCATCCGTCGAAACGAACTGCGCCGAGGTGACTACATCCTGGGCCAGGTCCGGCCGCCCAAGGACAACGAGAAGTATCCGGCGCTCCAGCGCATCGACTTCATCAACGAGCGCGAGCCCGCCACCCTGAAGGGTCGCCCACGATTCGCCGATCTCACGCCGGTCTATCCGGATGAGCGCCTGCGCATGGAGCACGGCAGGGAGTTCCTGACCGCACGCACCATCGACATGGTGGCTCCGATCGGCAAGGGTCAGCGCGGGCTCATTGTCTCGCCTCCCAAGGCCGGCAAGACGACCGTGCTCAAAGACATCGCCGCGTCAATCTCGGCGAATAACCCCGAGGTGTTCCTTATGTGCCTGCTCGTTGACGAGCGGCCCGAGGAAGTCACCGACATGGAGCGCTCGATCCACGGAGAGGTCGTCTCCTCGACGTTCGACATGCCCAGCGAGCAGCACATCGCGGTCGCCGAGCTCGTCATGGAGCGCGCAAAGCGCCTCGTCGAAAGCGGTCGTGACGTCGTGATCCTGCTCGACTCGATCACGCGTCTGGCTCGTGCGTACAACCTCGCCACTCCTGCAAGCGGGCGCATCCTCTCCGGAGGTGTCGACTCCCAGGCACTCTATCCGCCCAAGAAGTTCTTCGGCGCGGCGCGCAACATTGAATTCGGCGGCTCGCTCACGATCCTTGCGACCGCGCTCGTCGACACCGGATCCAAGATGGACGAGGTCATCTTCGAGGAGTTCAAGGGCACCGGCAACATGGAGTTGCGCCTCGACCGCGGCCTTGCCGACAAGCGCATCTTCCCGGCCATCGACGTCATCACGTCGGGTACCCGCAAGGAGGAACTGCTGCTCGAGCCGACAGAGGCGCCGTTCGTGTGGGGTGTGCGCCGCATTCTCCACGGCATCGACAACCCGGAGCGCGCCATCGACATGCTCATCAAGGGGCTTAAGCAGACCGAGAGCAACCAGGAGTTCCTCACCCGCATGGCCAAGCAGGCGCAAACCAAGGGCAACGGAATGGACTTCTAGGTCACACTCGACAAGCGGAAACCAGTGTTCCTGTAACGCCCGGAGACGGGCGTTACTTGTTTCTGGGGGCGTTTGCTTAGGGGTCGTACTCCCCGTGATGTAGGCAGCTTTGCGCCGGTGGGCTGACGCATTCTCGGGTGCGGAGTGTGATCCTAGAGAGGTTGGGGGAGTATATGGAGCGAGAGAGCTTCGATGGCTGCCCGGCATGCGAGGCTAGGTGGTCTCGGCGGCGGGCATGGAGATAATGCGGTTTCACCGCGACTGAGCTGTAGAAAAGCCATGAAGTATGCAGAAGTTGAAGATTTGACCCACACACTGACTGCTAAGAAAAGCACAGTGCGAGGCGAGATGATGCGCTACGCGCTGGTTTCGGTTCTGGCGTTGGCGGCCGATCTGGGTTCGCTCCTGTTTTTCACGGAGATTATGCATGTCCACTATTTGATTTCGGCGACGTTGGCATTTTGCCTTGGAATTGCGGTCAACTACGCGTGCAGTCGCACTTGGGTGTTCCAGCCCAGCAAGCACTCCAGACAATGGATTGAGTTCGCGATCTTCCTGTTGGTCGGTGTGACGGGTCTGGGTCTGAACAATCTGATCATTTGGCTTCTTACGGCATTCGGCCACCTCTTCTATTTCTATTCGAAGCTGGTAGCAACGGGTGTTGTGTTCTTCTGGAACTTCTTTCTCCGAAAGTACCTTATCTACAGCTCATAGTCGGGAGTGGATGTAGTGAAGGACAGGCAAACGGCGGTAATCATCGGGGCGGGCCCCGCAGGACTTACGGCCGCGTATGAGCTGCAGCGTCAGGTAGGGATCAAACCGATCATCTTCGAAGGCAGTGGGGAGATCGGCGGCATCTCAAAAACGGTGGAGTTCAAGGGAAACCGCATTGATATCGGTGGACATCGTTTCTTCTCGAAGTCGGATTGGGTCATGCGGTGGTGGGCCAACATCTTGCCGATTCAGGGTTCACCGGTATCAAATACGTTCGCACAGTATCAAGGCAGTGAGCAGAAGCGGACGGGCGAGGAAGGCCCCGACCCTGACGAGACCGATCTGGTGTTGCTGGTGCGCAGTCGCTTGAGTCGGATCTACTATGGTGGCAAGTTCTACAACTACCCGGTCACGCTTGATGCGCAGACCATCAGGAATCTCGGATTCATGCGCCTGGCGAAAATGGGCCTGAGTTACGGTGCGATCAAGCTGAAGCCTCGCCGTGAGGAGAACCTCGAAGACTTCTACATCAACAGGTTCGGCCGCGAGCTGTACGACACGTTTTTTCGTGACTATACGGAGAAGGTGTGGGGCGTGCCTGTCAGGGACATTGCCGCGAACTGGGGTGTCCAGCGCGTGAAAGGACTGTCGATTCGCGGAGCCGTGATGCATGCGATCAAGACGCAGCTCGGCCTCAAGCGCGATGACATCGGGCAGAAGGGCGTGGAGACGAGCCTGATTGAGTATTTCCTCTACCCGAAGCTGGGGCCCGGTCAGATGTGGGAACAGGTCACCAACTTGGTGCAGCAGTCGGGTGGCGAGGTGTGGATGAACCATGTTGTCACCAAGGTTCACGCCGAGCCGGGGCGAATCTTGGCGGTGGATGTGCTTGACACCGAAGCAGGCGTGACCAGCCGCGTGGAGGCGGACCATTTCTTCTCAACCATGTCGATCAAAGATCTGATCGCCGCCTTTGAGGGAGTTGAGATCCCGGACGAGGTATGCGCAATTGCGGAAGGACTTCCGTATCGCGATTTCATAACAATCGGAATACTAGCCACAGAGTTGCGGATCAGGGGCCAGGTCGGCCAGGGCAGTGATATCGTTCAGGACAACTGGATCTATATCCAAGAGCCACAGGTCAAGGTCGGACGACTCCAGATCTTTAACAACTGGAGCCCGTATATGGTTGCAGACGAAACGAGCACCTGGGTTGGCATGGAATACTTCTGCGACGAAGACGATGCCATGTGGTCGAAGTCCGATGAGGAGATGAGCAGCTTCGGCATCGCGGAGTTGGCCGAAATCGGGATCCTCGATCCGGACAAGGTGCTCGACGCCACCGTCATTCGGGTGAGGAAGACCTATCCGGCCTACTTCGGCACCTATGTGCACTTCGACAAAGTGCGAGAATTCGCCGATTCTTTTGAGAACCTCTTTCTGATCGGGCGTAATGGACAGCATCGTTACAACAACCAGGATCACTCGATGCTCACCGCAAAGGAAGCCGTTACAAATGTCGTCACCGGCCGACGAGACAAAGAGAACATATGGAACATCAACCTTGAGCAGGAGTATCACGAGGAGAAGTAGCTTGGGGACTTCGAGCAGCCCCTGTACCGTGGGTCTCGGAGGAGCCGCGTCGTGAGAATCAAACGAATCGGACAGTTCTTTGCTGCCGGTTTCTTTTTGCTTCTGGCGAAAAAACGATCAGTCGCGCTTCTGCTCGGCACGTTGGCTGGCTCAGTTCTCGTGAGATTGCCGTATATCGTGTGGCCTGCGACTGTTGACTGGGACGAGAGCACGTTCTATCTCATTGCCAGTCGAATCGTTCGCGGAGAGCTTCCGTATACCACCACGTTTGAGAACAAGTCACCTCTGACCATGGTACTACAGGCTACTCCGATGCTGTTTGGCATCACCGATCCCCATCTGCTGCGCCTGTGTGCTGCGCTCGCGCTCGGTCTGGCACTGTTCATGTTGGTGACATCATGTTTGCCAGATGCTCCGACCATCTGGCAACTGTCTCTGGCGTTGGCGGCGAGCGTTCTGTACGTCGCGATTCCCGGAGGGTTCGGCTGGATGACCGAGCTGAACATCATATTCGGGTTCTCGGTTGCGTGGCTCTTGGCATCCCGACATCTTGATGGGCGGCATGTCCCCCCAGTGCTGTTTGGTGTTGTGATTGGGCTGCTGCCTTTGATTCGGACTAACTGGGCCGTTGTCGCACTCGTCATGCTGATTGCCGTACTGGTGAGGGTATGGAAGACCGGCGGAGCTTTCAGATTGATCTTCGGTGCGGCTACTCCGACGCTTGTCGTGGTCGTTCTCTACGCAGCAGCGGGGCAGCTCCCGGCGTTGATTGCGGGCGCCGTCCGGCTGCCGGCGGCTCTGGCAACGTCAAGTGATCCCATCGGGCTGCCGGCCTACATGGGAGGACTCCTCGCCGTCGCCGTCATCCTGTTGGCGATGAGCTGGCTGGTGCGGTTGCGCCGGAGGGAACGCGGCGGCGCTGGGCGCGACCTGCTTCTGGTCGCCTTGGCCGCAGCGGTCGCCTTGGGTGCCCTGTTCCAAAGCCCTGACTACGCCCATCAGTCTCTGCAGATGGTGCCGTTTGTCCTGCTCGGCGCCGGGCGATTGACGGCGGCCCTCCTGGACGAGCGGACTTCGCGCTTCAAGTTCGGGCTGCAGATGACGGCCGTGACCCTGCTCGTTGTGTGTGCGGTGGCAATCCCAACGTACGTCGCGACATGGCGCTCTCCCAGCATCTCTGCCGCAGCTGCCTCGGAAGAGGTGATCGTCAATGCCGTGGGCAGTATCCCCGGCATAGGCGACAAGAGTGTCTGGGCAATGGACAGCCACTATCTCTACTACCGCTTGGGCAAACTCCCGATCAGCCCGATTGCGGCCCACCCATGCCTTCTGACTTCCGAACCCGCTCTTGCTGTTTACTATGGGGAACCCGTGACGGCAGCAGAGTCGATTCGCCGCATGTTTGCGCTCGACCCCGACGTGATCGTGATATCGCGATTCAGATGGTGGCCGGGGAGCTCTACGGAAGCGGACGAGGCACGGAATCTGCTTGAGACGCACTACCAAAAGGACACGAGTCTCGGTGATGGGGTTGATGTGGAGATCTGGATCCGTCAGGACACTCTTTGAGTCGATCTGCGCATTGCCTGCCCGAATACCCGGTGTTACACTAGCGCGGTTGTCCCCAAGCTTGGTCGGAAACCAAGCTCACGTATGAGGAGTTACCAGATGAAGTCAGGAATCCACCCGCAGTACGATGAAGCAATCGTCCATTGTTCTTGCGGCAACACGTTTACGACTCGCTCGACGAAGTCCAAGCTCTCCGTCGAACTGTGCTCAGAGTGCCATCCGTTCTACACCGGCAAGCAGAAGTTCGTCGACACCGGCGGACGTGTTCAGCGCTTCTCCGACAAGTTCGGTAATGCCGCTGCCTCAGTCCTGCAGAAGGAGGCCGCCGACAAGAAGGCGCGCCAGGCCGCTGCCGACGAGGCTGCAGTCGCTGCCAAGAAGATCCGCGAGGCCAAAGAAGCCGAGAAAGCCGTCGCCGCTGCGAAGGTCGACAAGGCCGCTCAGCGCGAGACCCGTGTCGACAAGTTCGAGGTCGCCGAGACCGCCGAGGTCGTCGACGCAGAGACCGCTGCCGAGTAGTTCGTGGCGCGCCGCGCATACGCTGTATAGAATGGGAGGTGGGGAGACCCGCCTCCCATTGTTTTGTCCGCTCTCGGCTTGACCGACGCAGTCGTATCGACCGGAAGACTTGGGAGTCTTGCGCATGGATGTTCGCCTGCTCTCGCACACGCCCGATCCGCAGCGCGCCATCGCCGCGGCCGCGCGGCTGTGCTACGCGCCTGTCGGCGCGGCGGAACTGCTCGAGAACATGAGCGATGACGCTGTTCGCAGAGTCCTCAAGACCATCATCGCGAGCGGCCACACCTCGGCTCTCGAGCATGCCAGCTACACGTTCGCCATCGACGGCGTGTCCCGCGCGTTGACCCACCAGCTGGTACGCCACCGGATCGCAAGCTTCAACCAGCAGTCGCAGCGCTACGTCTCCTACGCCGAGAAGCCGGTCTTCGTCGTGCCGCCGAGCGTTGCCGGCGACCCCGAGGCGCTCTCCCGGTTCGAAGCTGCGACCTCCTCGGCGTTCTCGGCGTACCGCGAGCTCATCGATTCTGGTGTGGCTCCCGAGGACGCGCGCTACCTTCTGCCAAACGCCATGGAGACCAAGATCGTCGTCACCATGAACATACGCGAGTTGCTGCACTTCCTGACGCTGCGCTGCTGCAAGCGCGCCCAATGGGAGATCCGCGAGCTCGCGCTTGCGATGCTCGAACTCGCCGAGCCAACCGCTCCCTACATCTTTCTGGATGCCGGCGCGGCATGTCGGCGCACAGCGTGTCCCGAAGGCAAGATGACGTGCGGCGACCCCTACCCGAAAGCACTCAAACGTGACTGACACGACGCAAGACTCGGCTCTCGACTTTGACGGCCCGATCACCCATACCCACATCGGCGGACAGGCGGTGCTCGAGGGCATCATGATGCGCGGCCGCTACAACTGGGCGGTCGCCGTACGCGGAGGCGACGGTGCGGTCCATGTCGAGGAACACGATCTGCCGAGCGGCTCGGCGAAGCGCGCTTGGATGCGCTGGCCGGTAGTGCGCGGAGTCGTGGCGATGGTGGAGACATTCGCGCTCGCGATGCGCGCGTTCTCGATCTCGGCCAGCCTCGCGGGCGATCCGGACGAGGAGCCTCTCTCCACGAAGGAGATCAATATCACCCTGCTTCTGGGGGTCGGCCTCGCAGTGGTGATCTTCATCCTGCTTCCGGCGGGACTCACGAACCTTGCGGTCGGATCGGCAGCCGAGAAGCCGTTCCTGTGGAGCATCGTGGACGGAGTGCTGCGCGTTGTGGCGTTCTTCGCCTATCTGTGGGCCATCGGCCGCATGAAAGACATCCAGCGCGTCTACGCCTACCACGGCGCCGAGCACAAGACGATTCACGCCTACGAGCACAATCTGCCGCTGGAGACCAAGATCATCCAGCACTATGACACCCTGCATGTGCGCTGCGGCACGTCGTTCCTGTTGATGGTGATGATCGTCGCGATCATCGTGTTCTCGCTTACACCGGTCAAGGCGATTGCGGCGGCTCTCGGCGTACATGGCAGCCTCGGATCGCTGGGTATCGCCATCCTAGCCCGTCTTGTCCTGCTGCCCGTTGTTGCCGGCCTTGCGTATGAGATCACCGTGAAGTGGGCCGGGAAGCGTCCCGACAACCCACTGGTCAAAGTGCTCCTGTGGCCAGGGCTGAAGCTTCAGCGAATGACCACCAACGAGCCTTCTGACGACATGATCGAGATCGCCGTCGCCGCCATGCAGCCGATCATAGCGCGCGAAGAGCGCGAGAAGGCGGCGTCCGCGGAGGATCCTGCACAGCAAGCAGACCTGACCTAGGCGCCTTCGCCCTCGGTGTAGCCGCTCGCGAGTTCCGCCAGGGCGTGCACGTCGAACACGGTGACGCGCTGACCCTGCACCTCGAGCACGCCGTCATCACGCAGCTTGGCGAATGCTCGCGAGAGCGACTCTGCGGTCGTGCCGAGGGCCGTTGCGAGTTCACCCTTCTTGATGCCCAGATCGACATCGAGCCCGCCGCGAACGGGCTTGCCCGTTTGCAGAGCTCGCTGGAAGAGATAGCCGGCCACACGGCTCGGCACATCGAGGGTCAGCGTGGAGACCACAGACGTGAAGTTGACCACCCGGTTTGCGAGGTCGGTGATGAGCGTTCGCGCGATGGCGGGCTCCTCGTCGAGCAGTGTGTACAACGATTTGGCGGGTACGGACGCGATAGTGCCCGACGTTGCGGTTTCTATGTTGGCGGGGAAGCGACTTTGCGCCAGTGCCGCGACGGCAGCCACCGGATCGCCGGTCTCGGCGGTCTCGAAGGTGATCTGGCGGCCGCTGGCATTCAGGTGATAGATGCGTACGCGTCCGGCGACCACCAGGAAGAAGCGTTCGGCAGCCTCGCCTTCGCTCGCGAGGACTTCGCCGCGTGCGACGTCACGCACTGTAGCGGTGGTCGCCAGGCGGGCGACGGCATCGTCGGAGGCGCTACGCCACAGCCGGCACGCCCGAAAGGCGGACCAGACATCAGGACGGACAGTGGCCGGGGCGGTCATGATGGATCCTCTCGGCGGGCGTGGCGATGGTCTTGCGGGGTCGAGTCTACCGCATTCTTCGGCACGCCTTGATGCGCGTCAAAGCGCGAGCGCGCTTCTTCATGTACCGTGCCTTCAGGGCGACAATCATCGGGAGGCTGGATTGAGCGAGCGGTTCGAGAGACGGATGGGCGAGGTCGGCGTTGCGCGCGATGCCGCGACGGTGGCCGGTCTCATGCGCATCTGGTGCGACGCTCATCATGCCGAGCGCTCTCGCGACACGGTCCGGACGCCCACCGCGCTGCTTGGCGTATACGGACGCCGGACGCCGGTGCTGTGCTCCGAGTGCCAAGCGCACCTCGCGTACGCCGAGCAGCGCCTCGTGCACTGCCCCAAGGATCCAAAGCCTTTCTGCTCCCACTGCGATATCCACTGCTACAGCGCGACCGAGCGAGAGTGGCAACGCGCGATGATGCGCTACGCGGGGCCACGTTCGATCTTCAGGGGCCATGCGCTCGAGGCGATCCGTCACATGTTTGAGGGGTGGATTGCCGGGAGACACACAGAGAGGCGTCGTCGCGAGGAGTCTTGAGAGGCGCTCTCCTCGGTTCGTGTTACGATTCACGGCTGTAGAACCTCCTCAAACATCCAAGGACTTGAAACCCTATGCGCGAGAAACTTGAGCAGATCCTAGCCGCCTACGAAGAGCTGACGTCTCGGCTCGCCGACCCGGCGGTGATGTCGGACCAGAAGGAGTACGGTCGCCTTGCCAAGGCGCACCGTGCGCAAGAGCCGCTTGCCGAGAAGGCCCGCGAGTACATCGCCGTATGCGATGAGCTTGAGCAGGCCAAGGAGGTTCAGCGCAACGAGACCGATCCCGAGATGAAGGAGTTCGCCGCCGAGGAGATCAAGGAACTCGAGCCGCGTATCCCTCAGCTTGAGGAAGAGCTCAAAGTCATGCTCCTCCCCGGGGACCCCAACGACGGCAAGGACATCATCGTCGAGATCAGGGCAGGCGCCGGCGGCGACGAGGCGGCGATATTTGCCGGCGACCTCTACCGCATGTACCTGCGCTACGCCGAGCTCCAGAAGTGGAAGACCGAGGAGATCGACTCGAGCGAGAGTGAATCCGGCGGCTTCAAGGAAGTCTCCTTCCGCGTGCGCGGCGACAAGGTGTACTCGAAGATGAAGTTCGAGTCCGGCGTGCACCGCGTTCAGCGCGTACCGGCGACCGAATCACAAGGGCGCATCCACACATCAACCGCGACTGTCGCCGTCCTGCCCGAAGTCGAGGACGTCGAGATCGAGATCAATCAGGGCGACCTGCGCATCGACGTGTACCGGGCCAGCGGCCCGGGCGGCCAGTCGGTCAACACGACCGACTCGGCGGTGCGCATCACCCATCTGCCCACGGGCACAGTCGTGCAGTCGCAGAATCAGAAGTCGCAGCTCCAGAACAAGGAAGCGGCCATGCGCGTCTTGCGCGCCCGCCTCTACGAAGTGGAGCTTGAGAAGCAACAGAGCGAGCTCGGCGCTCAGCGTCGCAGTCAGATCGGCTCGGGCGACCGCAGCGAGAAGATCCGCACGTACAACTATCCTCAGGATCGCGTGACCGATCATCGCATCGGGCTGACCGTGCACAACATGCCCGGGATCATGGCCGGCGAGATCGACGCGCTTGTCGAAGGTCTCATCGCAGCCGATCGGGCCGAGCGGCTCTCCGCAGCGGTATAGGGAATCGGCCGATGTCTCCCGAGCAGGTTTGGAGCGTCAAGGCCGCTCTCGGCTGGACGCAGACCTACCTCGCCGAGAAAGGCGACGTGTCTCCCCGCCGCAGCGCTGAGTGGCTTCTGTCCGCCGCGACCGGCCTGTCCCGCGTAGAGCTGTACGCCTACTATGATCGCCCGCTTTCGGCAGACGAGCGCACCAGCCTTCGCGAGGGAGTTCGGCGCCGCGCGGCAGGGGAGCCGCTGCAGTACGTGACCGGAGAGGTCGCGTTTCGCCACATCGTTCTCAAAGTCCGTCCCGGGGTGCTGATCCCCAGGCCGGAGACTGAGGTGCTGGTGGACGCCGGACTGCCCGCTGCACGCGAGGCGGTTGCCGCCCGGGGTGAGGCGCTTGTGGCCGATCTGTGCACAGGATCCGGCTGCATCGCGCTTTCGCTGGCCTCGGAAGTCGAAGGGGCTCGCGTGTTTGCGACCGATCTGTCGCCGACCGCCGTTGAGGTCGCCATCTCCAACGCCGAGAGGCTCGGCCTCGGGAACCGTGTGACCGTCTTTGAGGGGGACCTTTTCGCGCCGCTGCCGCAGGAACTTCTCGGCGGCCTCGATCTTGTGATCGCGAACCCGCCGTACATCCCCACATCCGACATGGCCGAGTTGCCGGCCGAAGTGGCCGGTTTCGAGCCGCATCTGGCGTTGGACGGGGGTGCCGACGGGCTGGCGATCTACCGTCGGATTCTCTCAGATGCGAGGGCATGGCTTAGGGTGGGCGGGATTCTTGCGGTAGAGCTTGATGTAAGTCGTGTGAAAACTGCAGCGCTCGAGGCTCAAGAGTGGTATGAAGAGGTAAGGGTTGTTTCTGACCTGACCGGCCGCGGGCGCATCGTCACCGCACGGTGGGGCAAGACAACCTGAACGTCTCGGTCAGGGCAGACTCAAGGAGGCGCTTCAAGATGTCAAAGACCTACCACATCGATTCGGAGAACCCCAACGCAGAAGTGATAAACCTTGCCGCCACGGTGCTCCGTGACGGCGGACTCGTGGTTTTTCCCACCGAGACCGTATACGGTCTCGGTGCGCTTTCGGATTCAAAATTTGGCGCGCAGGAGATCTTTGAAGTCAAAGTACGGCCGTTTGACCAGCCTCTGCCCTGGCTTGTAGAGAACGAAGATGCACTGGACATTTATGGGGTCGACGTCCCTGAGTACGCCCACCGGCTCGCGAAGGCGTTCTGGCCCGGACCGATCACCCTGGTTGTGAAGGCATCCGAGCGTGTCGGTCGCGATTTCCGCGCGCCCGACGGCACCATCGCGCTGCGTTCGCCGGACCATGAGGTTGTCGTTGATCTGATTCGCATGGCTGGTGGCCCGATCATCGCGACAAGCGCGAACACTCACGGCAACCCGGCGCCCGGCTCCTTTGCCGATATCGAACTCCGGATCATCCAAGCCGCCGACGTCGTGCTGGACGGGGGAGAGACGAGGCACCAACTCGCCAGCACCGTAGTCGACTGCACGGGTTCGGAGCCCAAGGTCCTGCGCGAAGGTGCGATTCCTGCCGAGGAAATTCTCGCGACGGCATCGGGCGGCAACTAGCCCGCCGAGCAGTATCCTGCGGTACAATCGGCACATTCACTGCCCGCGAGATGAGGACAGGTCTTTTCTTATGCGCGTTGTCATAGGTAGCGATCATGCAGGGTTTGACCAGAAGGAACTCATCAAGGCCCATCTGATTGCCGGGGGATACGAGGTCGCTGACGTCGGCACGGATGCCTCCGACGTATCGGTCGACTACCCCGATTTCGCCATCGCGGTGGGGACAGCTGTCGCGAACGGCGACGCCGACCGCGGCGTGCTGGTGTGCGGCACGGGCATAGGCATGGCGATCGCGGCGAACAAAGTGCGAGGAGTACGGGCCGCCAACGCGACCGTTCCGGAGTTCGCTCGGCTCGCTCGTGAGCACAACGACGCCAACGTGATCGCGGTATCGGCCCGTTTCGTGTCAGAAGCGACCAACGCCGAGATCGTCGATGCGTTCCTCGGCACAGACTTCGCCGGCGGCAGGCACCAGCAACGCGTGGACAAGATAACCGCCGCGGAATAATCCGCGGACATCAAGCGTCTTCTTAGAGAGGAAGCAACGAGCATGGCTTTGAAGTACATTCCGGCACAGGACGCGGAAGTCGCCGCCGCAATCGACGCGGAACTGGCTCGCCAGCGCGGGACCATCGAGCTCATCGCTTCCGAGAACTTCGTGTCCATGGCCGTCCTTGAGGCTGCCGGCACCGTGCTCACCAACAAGTACGCCGAGGGCCTTCCCGGCAAGCGCTACTACGGCGGCTGCGAGAAGGTCGACATCGTCGAGAACATCGCCCGCGACCGAGCCAAGCAGCTCTTCGGCGCCGATCACGCTAATGTGCAGCCGCACGCCGGCGCGCAGGCCAACATGGCCGTCTACTTCGCCGCGCTGATGCCGGGCGATACCGTCCTCGGCATGAACCTGGCTCAAGGCGGGCACCTCACGCACGGCTCGCCGGTCAACTTCTCCGGCAAGTGGTTCAATATCGTGCCCTATGGCCTGAATCCCGAGACCGAGACCATCGACTACGAAGAGGTCGAGCGTCTGGCCAAGGAGCACCGTCCCAAGATGATCATCGCCGGCGCATCGGCGTATCCGCGCATCATCGATTTCGAGAGGTTCGGCGCAATTGCGGGCGAGGTCGGCGCCGTACTCATGGTCGACATGGCTCACATCGCCGGCCTTGTCGCCACGGGCGCACATCCGTCGCCCGTGCCGTACGCCGACTTCGTGACTTCGACATCACATAAGACGTTGCGCGGTCCGCGAAGCGGTTTCGTGCTCTGCAAGGCCGAGCATCAGGCTGCGCTGGACAAGGCCGTCTTCCCGGGGCTGCAGGGCGGACCGCTCGAGCACGTCATCGCTGCGAAAGCTGTTGCGTTTGGCGAGGCGATGAAGCCGGAGTTCTCGGCATATATCCACCAAGTGGTCGTCAACGCGAAAGCCATGGGCAATGCGATGGCGGAGTGTGGCCTGCGCCTGATCTCGGGCGGTACCGACAATCACCTCCTCCTGGTGGACCTTCGGCCGGCTGACATCACCGGCAAGGACGCCGAGAAGCTCCTCGAGGAAGTCGGCATAACCACAAACAAGAACGCGATCCCCAACGATCCCGCAAGCCCGTTCGTGACAAGCGGCATCCGCGTCGGCTCACCTGCGATCACAACCCGCGGGTTCACCGAAGGCGAGGCACACACGATCGGATGCCTCGTCGCTCAGACTGTGTTCAACCGCGAAAACGCCTCGGCGCTCGATGACGTGCGCGCGCAGGTCGCCTCACTGCTCGAGAAGCACCCGCTGTACCCGGAACTCTAGGCGCACCTGCTTGCGATCACCGTCTGCCATACCTGACAAGGAGCACGAGGAGCAGCAATGGCCCAGTTCGCCGACTATGCCAACGTCACCGTCGTCGACCACCCGCTGGTTCAGCACAAGCTGACCATCCTGCGCGATGCGAAGACGGGTTCGAAGCAGTTCCGCGAGCTCGTGAAAGAGCTCGCGATGTTGGAAGCCTACGAGGCGACTCGCGGCTTCCAGCTCGCCGAGACCTCCGTGACCACTCCGGTTGCCGAGACGACATCGTATGTCCTTGCCGGCAAGAAGGTCGCCGTCATCCCGGTGCTCCGGGCGGGACTCGGCATGGTCGAGGGCATCCTCGAGCTCATCCCGGCGGCGCGCGTCGGTCATATCGGCCTGTACCGCGATCCCGTGACGCTCCAGCCGGTCGAGTACTACTGCAAGCTGCCTGAGGACATCGCCGAGCGCGACGTGCTGATCGTCGACCCGATGCTTGCAACCGGCGGCTCGGCATGCGCCGCCATCGAGTTTCTCCGCAGGAAAGGCGCCCGTGAGATCAACCTGCTCGTGATCATCGCCGCGCCCGAAGGTATCGAGGAAGTCATGAAGCACTGCGACAGCAACGTTCACATCTACACGTGCGCTATTGACGACCACCTGAACGACCACGGCTACATCGTGCCCGGTCTCGGCGATGCGGGCGACCGCCTATTCGGCACCAAGTAACCGGCAGGGGAGCCACATCATGCCGAGACCTTCCTGGGACGCATACTTCATGGCCATAGCCGAGCAGGTCTCCGGCCGCTCGACCTGTCTGCGCCGCAGTACCGGCGCGGTGCTGGTCAAAGACAAGCGCATCCTGGCCACCGGCTACAACGGCGTTCCGGTCGGTCTCGCGCACTGCGAGGACGTCGGCTGCATCCGGGAACAGCGCGCGATCCCTTCCGGCAGCCATCATGAGCTCTGTCGCGGCATCCATGCCGAGCAGAACGCCGTGATCCAGTCGGCCAAGTACGGTATCGCGATGGATGGTGCGACCGCCTACTGCACGCACCAACCCTGCGTCCTATGCGCGAAGATCTTGCTGAACGCCGGTGTGGTCGACATCGTGTTCCGCGAGCCGTATCCCGATCCGCTCTCGGAGGCCCTGCTTGCCGAGGCCGGCGTGATACCCCGTCGCTTCGCCGCCGAGGACGCCGAGTTGTGAGCATCCGCCACTATGCATTCCTGGCGCTCGTAGCAGCTGTCGTCACACTGCTTGTGACGCCCCTCGTGCGATGGCTCGCGCTCAAGCGGGGATTGGTGCACTACCCTGGTCGCCGAGACGTGCACACCAAGCCGGTACCCAGACTTGGCGGAGTCGCGATTTTCGTCGGAGTTCTAGCTGCTATCGCCGTCCAGGCCCTTGGCGAGATATATCTCGGCTGGGGTGGCACCATCACGGGTGGAGGCACCGTTCAAACGAAGATGGTGGGGGTACTCCTCGGTTTTGCAGTCATCTTCATGGTTGGACTGATCGACGACCTCAAATCGCTGTCGCCGGGCTGGAAGTTCCTTGGCACGCTTGTGGCCGCGACGGTGCTGGTCGTATCGGGCCTGAAGATTGAATACATCGGCAATCCGTTCGGCGGCGGTCTGGTCGCGCTTGGGATCCTTGCGGTGCCGATAACGATCGTCTATGTCGCGGCCTTCTCCAACATCATCAACCTGATTGATGGTCTTGATGGTCTGGCTGCGGGCATCACTGCGATCGCCGCCATGAGCCTGCTCGTTATTGCTGCTCAAGGCAACCGCCTTGAGGCCGCGGCTGTGGCTGCGGCTGTGATCGGCGCGTCGGTCGCGTTCCTTCGCTACAACTTCAATCCGGCGTCGATCATCATGGGCGACTCGGGGGCGCTGTTTCTCGGGTTTGCGCTCGCCAGCATATCGCTGATGGGCGTTCTCAAGTCGACGGCCGCCATCGCCTTGGCGGTACCGCTGTTGATCGTCGGTGTACCGATCTTTGATACGGCGTCGGCCATCGTACGCCGGCTTGTGCACCGCCGCCCGATTCACGAAGCCGACAAGGGCCACATCCATCACCGTCTACTCGGCCGTGGGTTCAACCAGCGGCAGACCGTTCTCATCATCTATGTGTGGTCTGCCGCGCTGGCTGTTGGGGGCTGGGCCGTCAGGTATGCGACGACGTCGCTCAAAGTGGCTGCGGTTGTGGCGCTGTTCGGCATCACAGGTTTCATGGCCTATTGGCTGGGCCTCTTCGAGATCGCGCAGCATTCAGACGGCGATACGCGAAGCGACGAGTAAATATGTCTTCTTCATTCGGTGAAGAAGTCGAGAATGTGTTGTGGCAGCGCAGTGGTTCGGTTACTATAGCCGTGCCGTCGGCCGTTGCAGGCTGGCGACTCCCGGAAGCGTGGGTATGGGTAAGGGTCGAAACCGGAGCTGGTAAGTGCTAGTGCAACTTCTCACGACGCCATGGTTTGCTGTGCCGTTTGGACTTGCGATCGGTCTTGGTTTGCTGGCTCCACTCATCTGGTCTACTCGACTGCCCGCGCGGGGGAAATCTGACATTGGGTTCATTGTGGTCATGGGCGCCGTTTTTGGCGGCATGATCATCGCCTTTATACTGCTGCTTGGCTACCGCATGATAGCGCCAGCAGGGTCCGCATACTTCGGGCTCTCTCTGGTCGGTGCGTATGTGCTGGCAACCGGGGTGTACACGGTTATCAGCATCATGAGGTATGCCAAGCCGGGCAACGAGTTGCCGAAAGAGACGAGGAGATAGCGCGTGGAGGGTACAGCATCGGCTGGGCATAGCCCGTTTGATCTCTTGCCTGGCAAAGTCGAGGAGCTACTCCATTCTCTGAGCACTCTGAACGTGAATGGTGAGGCCTACGGGTCGACCCAGTTCGTGCTCACCAACTACATCTTCTTCATGATCTTGGCGTTGATCCTGATGGGGGTTGTCGTCTTCTTCGCCGTGAAGAAGCTTTCGCTCGTACCAAAGAGCAGGCTGTCAAACGGTGTCGAGGCGCTCACGGAGTTCATCCGCAACGACATCGCCGCCTCGCAGATTGGCCACGGAAGCGACAAGTACTTCCCGTTCCTGGCAACGGTCTTCTTCTTCATCCTCTTCAACAACATTCTGGGTCTCATACCTGGCTTCAAGCCCGGCACCGGCACCATGGGTGTCACTGTGGCTCTGTCCACGGTGGTCTTCGGCGTCTTCAACACAGTCGGGGTCAAGGAGCAGGGCTTCATCGGCTACATGAAGAGCTTTGCCCCCAAGGGCGTCTTCTTTCCGATCAACATCCTGGTCTGGGCGATTGAGGTTCTCTCCGCGTTCCTCAGGGTGCTCACGCTCTCAGTCCGTCTTTACGCGAACATGTATGCTGGGCATATCATCCTCGGCATCTTCGCGATTCTGACGGCGCTGTTCACCGAGCCGCTCATCCTGGCGATCGAGACGGGCAGCGGGCTGGGAGGCGCGACAGTCGGTGCGGTTCCGACGATTCTCTGGATCGTCCTGATGACCGCGCTCTACGCGATGGAAGTCCTCGTCGCGGTATTGCAGGCTTACGTGTTCACGCTCTTGAGCGCCGTCTACATCGGCATGGCCGCGCACGAGCACTAGCATCGGCACGATCGCCGGCAAGGCTGCCGGCGTCATGAATAGTTGGAAAGTAGTCCAGATCAAGAAGGATCTGGACCGGTAACGAGGAGGAATTGTGAACGTAATCGGTTACGGTCTCGCCGTCATCGGCGCTGGTCTGGCCATCGGTCTCGCGGGCGGACAGGCTGCGTCGGCAACCGCTCGCCAGCCTGAAATGGCAGGTCGTGTCTTCACCCTGTTCATCCTGTCTGCCGCCTTCTCTGAGGCGCTGGCGCTACTCGGATTCGTGCTTGCCCTCATCGTGAAGGCCGCCTAGTCCGGCATCTTTCCTTCGTGCACTGGAGGTAGTGTGCCGTGAAAGCGATCATCCCGAACATAGCAGAGTTCATACCGGCTCTGATTGCGTTTGCCCTGATTTACCTGCTGCTCAACAAGTTTGCGTGGCCGGCTTTGCTCGGCATGCTCGACAAGCGCGCCGAGACGATTCGCGAAGGTTTGGAGCGTGCCGAGTCCGCAAGGATTGAGGCCGAGCGCCTTCTCGAGGAATACAGGCTCACGATGGCCGAGGCTCGCAAAGAGGCTGGTGCGATTCTGCAGCAGGCGAAGCAGTCTGCCGAAGTCACTCGCGTCGAAGCGTCGACCAAGGCCCAGGCCGAGTACGATGCGCTGCTGGTGAAGGCACGGGAGGCCATCGAGGGCGAGAAGCGCGCCGCGATCGCTGAACTGCAGAGTTCCGTTGCGGATCTGACGGTGGCTGTGGCCGGCAAGCTGATCGGCTCCGAGCTGAGCAAGGAAGACCACCTGAAGGTTGTCGAGAAGTACCTTGCGGAGGCGGGGAGCCTCAATGCGAATTAGCAGGACGCTCGGTAAACAAATCGTAGGAACCTATGCGAACGCGCTGTTTGACGCGGCCGCCAGTGAGGGCGTCGTCGACGAGGTGCACATGCAGCTCGATGCGGTCGTGAGGCTGGTGCGCAGCAGCGCGCCTTTGCGCGACGCCGTGCTCGATGCCGCCGTTCCGGCGGCCAAGCGCGCCGCAACCGTTCGCGGAGTGTTCTCCGGCCTGAAGTCGGCCGTTGTCGACACGCTCGTCATCATGGCCGAGCGTGGGAACTTCGACCTGCTTTCGCGGGTCACGGAAGAGTACGGCCGAGTGGCCGAGGAGAAGCGCGGCATTGTCGCAGTCGACGTGACAACGGCGGTCGCCCTCTCTGAAGCACTTCGTGAGTCGATCATCAACAAGTTCGCTGCCGATCTCGGCAAGGGCGTCGTCCTGCGGGAGAAGGTGGATCCGGCGATCATCGGCGGGATCATCTTCGATGCTCACGGGCAGCGGATCGATGCCAGCATTGCATCACAACTGGAGAGTGCCCGTCAGGTGCTCTCGACCGCACACACTGGAGGTGAAGCGTAATGGCGGAAATCACCGCCGGTACTATCGATGCGGTTCTGCGGTCGCAGTTGGACGCGATCAGCACGAGCGTCGAGTCTCGCGAGATCGGAACCGTTTCTCAGGTCGGCGACGGTATCGCTCGCGTCGAGGGGCTTCGAGGCGCTATGGCCGGAGAGCTGCTGGAGTTTGAGACCTCGGACGGTTCTTCCGTCATGGGTCTGGCTCTGAACCTCGACGAGCATGACGTCGGAGCCGTTCTTCTCGGCGACTTCATCAAGGTCAAAGAGAACGACACCGTCAAGACGACCGGCAAGATCGTTCAGGTTCCTGCAGGTGAGGCATTCCTTGGCCGCATCGTAGGACCGCTCGGCAACCCGCTCGACGGCAAGGGTCCGATCAAGGCCGACGGGTATCGAAACGTCGAGCACAAGGCCATCGGCGTCGTCGAACGTCAGGCAGTGCACGAACCGTTGCAGACCGGCATCATGGCCGTCGACTCGATGATCCCCATCGGGCGTGGTCAGCGCGAGCTGATCATCGGCGACCGCCAGACCGGGAAGACGGCCATCGCCGTCGACACGATCATCAACCAGAAGGGTCGCGGCGTCATCTGTGTGTATGTCGCCGTAGGCCAGAAGGCTTCCACCGTAGCCGCTGTCGTGGAGACGCTTGCCCAGTACGGCGCGATGGACTACACGATCATCGTATCGGCCACCGCAGCCGACTCGGCTCCTCTTCAGTACATCGCACCGATGGCGGGTGCCGCCATCGCCGAGTACTTCATGTACACGGGTGCCGATGGCAAGCCAGCCAACAAGGACAATCCCGGTCGTGCGACGCTGTGCGTCTATGATGACCTTTCCAAACAGGCCGTCGCTTACCGCCAGATGTCGCTCACCCTTCGCCGCCCGCCGGGACGCGAGGCCTACCCCGGTGACGTCTTCTACTTGCATAGCCGTCTTCTTGAGCGTGCCGTCAAGATGAACGATGAGCTTGGCGCGGGTTCCATGACCGCTCTTCCGATCATCGAGACTCAGGCCGGCGACGTTTCGGCCTACATCCCCACGAACGTGATTTCCATCACCGACGGTCAGATATTCCTGCAGTCGGACCTCTTCTTCAGGGGCGTGCGTCCCGCCATCAACGTCGGTATCTCTGTTTCCCGCGTCGGCGGCGATGCGCAGATCAAGGCGATGAAGCAGGTCGCGGGAACGCTGCGTCTGGACTTGGCTTCGTACCGCTCGCTGGAGGCATTCGCACAGTTCGGTTCGGACCTGGACAAGGCTACGCAAAACCAGCTCAACCGCGGCGTTCGTATGGTCGAACTTCTCAAGCAGGGAAGATTCGCTCCGATGCCGGTCGAGAATCAGGTCTTGTCGATATTCGCCGGCTCCAAGGGGTTCCTCGATGACATTGCGGTGAGCGATATTCTCTCGTTCCGAGATGGACTGGTGCAGTACGTACGTACCTCACACGCCGATCTCCTCAGCACGATCGCGTCAGAGAAGAGGATCTCCGACGAGACCGATGCCAAGATCAAGACCGTCATCACTGAGTACAAGCGCCTGTTCGCTTCGGACAGCGCCGGCGACGTCGCCGTGGCCGCTGCGGCCACGGGCAACTAGGGGCGCATGCTATGGCGACTCTGCGGGACATCAAGAACCGGATAACGAGCGTCCAATCGACGCGGCAGATCACGCGCACCATGGAAATGGTGGCGACTGCCAAATTGAAAAGAGCGCAGAACCGGATCGAAAGCGCGAGGCCCTATGCCCTTGCGATGGCCGAGGTGTTGGGAAACCTCGTTCGATACGTGAGTGACGCCAGCCACCCGCTGCTTGAGGTTCGCGACGATCGTCGCCGCATCTGCGTCGTCTCGATCGTGTCCGATAGAGGGTTCGCCGGAGCTTTCAACAGCAACATCATTCGCATGACGGAGAGGCTTCTGAAGGACTGCGCGGAGCAGGGCATCGAGGCGGAGCTGATCACGAGTGGGAAGAAGGCACTGGCCTATTTTCGTTACAGAGGCGTGGAGCCGGCTATTTCGCAGGTGGGGGTATCCGGTCAGCCCGGCATCACAGACGCGCGTATGATTGCCGATCACGTGATTTCGGAATACGAGGCAGGCGCGATCGACGCCGTCTATGTCCTGTTCAATCGCTTCAAGAACGTCGCTGATCAGGTGCCTGAGACGCATCAGCTTCTTCCCGTGGAGTACAAAGCGCTCCAGAAGGCCGAGGCGGACGTCGAGGCGGCGGGCGGTTATCGGGAGTATGTCTTTGAGCCTTCGAGTTCTGAGGTTCTCAACGAATTGCTTCCTGCGTACGTAGAGGCGCTGATCTACCGTGCGATGCTCGAATCCGCTGCGGCCGAGCAGGGTGCGCGCCGCACGGCGATGAAGTCAGCGACCGACAACGCGTCTGACATGATCACTACGCTGACGCGCAGCTACAACCGGGCGCGGCAGGATGCGATTTCGACGGAGATCGCCGAGATCGTCGGCGGGGCCGCAGCGCAAGGAGACCAGAGTTAGATGGCAGCTACAGAGAAGGATTCAGCTATGAACGTTGGACGCATCATTCGCGTCGTAGGTCCGGTCATCGACGTCGAGTTTCCGGCGGACAGCATGCCTGCGATCTACAACGCCCTCACGATCGACGGCGCGACGGAGATGGGCGAGATTCATCTCATCCTCGAAGCCGAGCAGCACTTGGAAGGCGGCGTCGTGCGTACCGTCGCCATGGACTCGACGGACGGAGTGACCAGGGGCATGGAGGTCGTCGACACCGGCGCCCCCATGCAGATGCCGGTTGGTCCTGAGACCCTCGGCCATATCTGGTCTGTGACCGGCAAGTGCATTGACGGCGATACCGTTGAGGTCAAGCAGACCTACCCGATTCACCGATCCGCACCGTCCTACGAGGAACTCGAACCCAAGACCGAGATCTTCGAGACCGGCATCAAAGTCGTCGACCTGCTCGAGCCCTACATCAAGGGCGGCAAGACGGGTCTGTTCGGCGGAGCCGGCGTCGGCAAGACGGTCATCATCATGGAGCTCATCAACAACCTCGCGATGGCGCATGGTGGTACGTCGGTGTTCACGGGCGTGGGCGAGCGCACTCGAGAAGGCACGGCTCTGTGGACCGAGATGAAGGAGTCCGGAGTCATCGACAAGACCGTTCTCGTCTACGGTCAGATGAACGAGCCTCCCGGAGCGCGTCTGCGCGTAGGCCTGGCGGGATTGACTGCCTGCGAGTATTTCCGCGACCAGGGTCAGGACGTACTCCTCTTCATCGACAATATCTTCCGCTTCACCCAGGCCGGTTCTGAGGTGTCCGCACTTCTGGGCCGCATGCCGTCCGCGGCCGGATACCAGCCCACGCTGGCCACCGAGATGGGCGACCTGCAAGAACGTATCACGTCGACCAAGACCGGATCGATCACGTCGGTCCAGGCCATCTACGTTCCGGCTGACGACATCACCGACCCGGCGCCTGCCACCGCGTTCACTCACCTTGACGCTACCACGGTTCTGTCTCGAAGCATTTCCGAGATGGGCATCTACCCGGCCGTCGATCCGCTCGAGTCGACATCGCGTGCACTTGACCCGGCCGTGGTAGGCGAGGAGCACTACCGCGTCGCGCTTCAGGTACAGCGGATTCTGCAGAAGAACAAGGACCTTCAGGACATCATCGCGATTCTCGGCATGGACGAGCTTTCCGAAGAGGACAAGCTCACAGTAAGCCGGGCCCGCAAGATGCAGCAATTCTTGTCTCAGCCTTTCTTCGTGGCATCGCAGTTCACCGGCATGGAAGGCAAGTACGTCAAGCTCGAGGACACCATCAAGGGCTTCGACATGATCGCTTCCGGTCAGTGCGACGATATGCCTGAGCAGGCCTTCCGCTATGTTGGCACCATCGAAGACGCATTTGAGAAGGCCGCTGTCCTGGCTGCTCAGGGCTAAGGAGCACACATGGCAACGCTTCTCTGCGAAATCGTGACCCCGGAGTCCATCCTCTATACCAATGAGGTGCAGATGGTGGTGGCAATGACTACCGGTGGCGAGGTCGGCATCCTGCCGATGCACGTCCCGTTTGTCGCTGTGCTCGCTCCGGGCGAAGTCCGACTCCGTTTTGGCGACTCGGCATCCGACTGGGAGTTCTTCTCTGTCTCGGGCGGCTATCTGCAAGTCCAAGAGGATCGGGTCATCATTCTGGCGGATGATGCAATTCACGTCTCTGCGATCGATGGGGCGCGTGCCCGCGAGTCGGTTGAGCTCATCAAGGCGCGCTTGGAGGCTTTGCCCAGCGAAGCTGAACGGGAGCGTGCCGAGATGATTCGGGACCTGAATTGGGCCGAGACCCAGGTCAGGCTTGCCGAGAAACACAATCGCGGCTAAAGGGTTCACATGTCTTCGAACTTCACGGGGCGGATACGCGAAAGCGCATCTGCCCCGTCTCTCTTCTGCCTGACCAAGGTCTCGCATGTGTTTTGGTCACGAAAGCGTGACGCAGTCGGCGAACAGTGGGCGAGTACGGTATCCTGATCGGCATGGAATCCATCATCATTCGCGGGGGTAGACCCTTGCGCGGAGAAGTCCGCGTCGAAGGAGCCAAGAACTCCGCGCTCAAGCTTATGGCCGCCGCGCTGTTGGCGCCGGGCATGTCGAGGATCACAAATGTTCCTCAGATTGCAGACGTCGACGTCATGGCCGAAGTACTGTCGGGGCTTGGGGCGCGTGTGACCCGCACCGATCATGCCATTGAGGTCGATGCGACCGAGGTTTCCGGTTACGAGGCCCCCTACGAGATGGTAGCGCGAATGCGCGCGTCGATCTCAGTACTGGGTCCGCTCGTTGCCCGATGTGGGCGCGCGCGTGTGGCGATGCCGGGCGGATGCAACATCGGGTCGCGCAAGATCGACATCCACGTGCGCGGATTGGAGACTCTTGGCGTCGAAATAACCGCCGGCCATGGGTACATCGATGCCGTGGCGCCAAGTGGCGGGTTGCGCGGTGCGCATGTCGCCTTGGATTTTCCGAGCGTCGGCGCAACGGAGAACCTCCTCACCGCGTCTTCCGTCGCGCATGGCAGGACGGTGATCGAAAACGCTGCGCGTGAGCCCGAAATCGTCGATCTCGTTGATTTTCTCAACGCCATGGGAGCCAGAATCCACGGTGGAGGTACGTCGACGATAACGGTTGATGGCGTTACGGCGCTGCATCCTGTTACCCATCATGTCGTCGGCGATCGGATTGAGGCGGGCACCTTCATCGTGGCGGCGGCGCTGTCCGGCGGACCCGTGACCGTTAGCGGATTCGATCCTACGCACATCGAACTCTTCCTCACCAAGCTCCAGCAGTCCGGTTGCTCGGTGGACGTTCTGCCCGACGGAGTCTGCGTCCAACGCACGGGTCCTGTCCGGCCGGTCGATGCACAAACGCTGCCGCATCCCGGATTCCCAACGGACATGCAAGCTCAGTTCATGGCGCTCATGTCAATTGCCGAGGGCAACAGCATCATCACCGAAAATGTCTTCGAGAACCGCTTCATGTTTGCCGATGAGCTTGGCCGCATGGGCGCCGACATCCGCATCGAGGGACATCATGCCCTCGTCAGAGGGGTCGCCCAGTTGTCGGGGGCGCCCGTCAAGAGCCCGGATCTGCGAGGGGGCGCTGCTCTGGTCCTAGCAGCTCTCGTCGCTGACGGGGAGACGCTGGTTGGCGACGTGTATCACATCGACAGGGGATACGAGCGGTTCGTTGAGAAGCTTGCCGCACTTGGCGCCGACATTGAGCGCCGGGATCTGATCGCGTAGAGAAGGGTGTACTGATGCTTGACCGTTCGCAGATTCAGACGATTATCCCTCATCGCGATCCGATGCTCTTGGTGGATCGCATCCTGGAATTCGAACCGGGTGTTTATGCGATCGGAGAACTTGACGTCACCACCTCGGCGTTCTGGGTTCCCGGGCACTTCCCAGACTACGCAGTCATGCCGGGAGTCCTGATAGTCGAGGCCCTCGCTCAGGCCGGGGCGGTAGCGCTTTTGTCGCTGCCGGAAAACGCAGGAAAGATCGGCTTCTTCGCGGGAATCGACAAAGTTCGCTTCAAGAAACAGGTAGTCCCAGGCGACGTTGTGCGACTTGAGTGCCGTATTACCAAGATGCGTGGCAGCATCGGCTTCGGTGAAGCGAAAGCTCTGGTGGACGGCGCCTTGGCGTGCTCGGGTGAGCTCATGTTCGCAATACAGTAGAGCGTAGTGACCGTGACCGCTCGTCGGCTTGTCGGCTATGATGTCGAGGCTGGTTCTTAGCACTGTTGACACACGGATCGTGAATCGCCTGCCCAAGGCTCGCGGAAGCGGTTCGCTATCGTCTGATCATGGAGGTCTGACGCCATGTCCGCATACATCCATCCCACCGTTTTGAAGAATCCCTCATACTCTCCCGCGCCTTTCACAATCGTGGATGAAGGGGTCGCCCTGTTCAAAGGCGTTGTGACAGGCTCTTTCGTCCGGATACGCGCCGGAGCGAAGCTCAGAGAAGGCTGCGTGCTCGGCGATCATGTCACGGTGTTCGAGAACGCCGATCTGGGCGCCGGCTGCGTTGTCGCCGATTTCGCAGCGGTCGGCAGGTATCCCGAAATTGCGGACGGCGAGCCGCTGGCGGGGCTCATAGTCGGCGAAGGAACCCTGATCGGTAGCCACACTATCGTGCTGGCGGGAAGCGAAATCGGCACTGAATGTGTGATCGGCGACGGGGTGATTCTGGGTCAGCGCTGCCGCTTGGGGGACCGGGTGGTGATCGCGGCCGGGGTCGTAGTCGGGCCCGATGCACACATTGAAAGCGACACTGCCATTCAGGGTGGCACAGGCATCGCTGAGAAGGATGCCGCTTCTGCGTGAAGACAGCCGGTAACGGCTTGACCACACGAAGAGTTGAAGCGGGCAAGTGCGAGGAAAATATACAGACCAATCTCGGACTGAAGCTTGGCTAGCGTCTTGACGCAAAGCTTCGGCCAATACAGCGAGGAGTGGCATGGGAAGGCATACTGCAGGGCGTGGTTCGGATGAAGGGGCCAAGAAGCCGCCTCGTCGTGGAGCAGCGGCTCAGCGAGGTTCTCTGGAGCGCCTGACTTCCGATCGGGCTCGCCGGCAGGCATTGCGAGTCGATTCCCCCCAAGCTCGGCACGCTTCGCTTGAGAGTGCACCTCCTCGCCTGCGCGCTGAACGCGACCGTAGGCGCACTCGCAAGAAGCGAACGCTGTTGATTGTCTCACTCTCTGTCCTCGCGCTTCTTCTGGTGGGAGCCGGCGGCGTTTGGGTCTACATGAAACGCATTGAGTCGACCATGCAACAGGGCATGGCTGTTCAGCAAAAGGAGATAGATGCTCAGCTGACGGCTGCCACACCGACGGAACCATTCAATGTGCTGTTGCTGGGCACCGATGGCCGCAAAGGCGAAACGTCTTATCGTTCAGACACGGTCATGCTCGCGCATATCGACCCGGTGGCGAAAAAGGTCTGGATTGTCTCGATACCCCGCGATACGAAAGTGGCGATTCCCGGCCATGGGCAGGACAAGATCAACGCGGCTCACACTTATGGAGGGGCGGCGTTGACTATCCAGACGGTGAAGGAGTTCACCGGACTGCCCATCAACTACTACATGGAAGTCAACTTCGAAGCGTTCCAGAAGGCGGTTGACGCCCTCGGCGGGGTTTGGGTTGACGTCCCGGTCGCCATCAACGATTCAGAGGCCGATGGCACCACCAACAAGACCGCATCAAAGGTTGCCGCAGGCTATCAGCTGCTTGACGGCGCACATGCGCTTACCTTCGTTCGAGCGAGACATCAGTTCGTCGATCAGGACTTCGCTCGCATGAGGAACCAACAGCTGTTCCTCAAGGCGCTGGCCGATCAGATGACAAAGGCGCAAAACATCAGCAAGATCCCGTCGATTGTCTCGGCTGTGGCGCCCTATGTGACCACGAACATGTCCTTGGTCGATATGGTCAAGACGGCGCAGGCGCTCAAGAGTGCGGGGAGCCAGAACGTCTACACGGCGACTGTCACCGGTTCCTGGAGCTCACCGTACATCATTCCCGACCTTACGGTACTGAACAAGCTGATGGGGGACATAAAGGCGGGAAGAAGCTTCGATTCCACCTCCACCTCTACAGCAGGCGCCTCAACGACTGCCGCGCCGGCAAAGCAGCCGGCTGACGTATCGGTGACCGTGCTCAATGGCGCGGGAATCGCCGGTGTTGCCGGACAGGCGTCCGCGATACTGAGAGCTCAAGGATTCCCAATCGCGAGTGTCGGCAACGCAAGTCAGAACGTATACACGCAGACACTGGTGATCTATAAGACCGACTCCAGCCTGGCAGCACTGGTGGCTTCGTACCTTCAGCCCGGAACGAAGCTAGTGGAAAGCAGGGGGATGTACACGTTCTCGTCGGATGTGCTTGTGGTTGTGGGTAAGGACTGGAACCTGAGCAAGGTTCCGACTGTGCCCGTGAATACAAACTAGGCATAACAGGCCATGAAGCATATTGAGATCATGGAGTCTCGGGTAGACGTCGTCAGTAGCCAAGAGCTGGCGAGGTTGATGCATGAGCGTCTCAAGGGTGTAAGTGCCATTCAGATATCGAAGATCAACACAGAGATGTTGCATCGAGCGATGCACAACGAGCGTTTCCGCGATTCGTTGGGTGACTCGGATCTCAACATTGCAGACGGGCGCGGCGTTCTCCTGGCGGCCAGATACCTGTCTTTGCCGGTCTCGGCCAGCCAGGTCTTACGATGCCTCCAGGCCGTGTGGCAGATGGCACGTTGCAGTGTGGCCATCGTATCGAACTCAAGCTTCATCGCCGAGCCCATCGCCGAGAACATCCCGGGCGTCGATGCGCTGAAGCTGATGCTGCGGTCTGCCGAGCAGGCCGATTCGGGAGTATTCTTCTTCGGGGCGCACCAGAGCGATCTCGATGCGGCCGTCAGCAGCATCCGGAGCGAAATGCCGGATCTGAGGATCTCCGGCGCACTGGATGGATACGGATTCCAGTCGGATCCGTCCGTCGATCCTGTTGAGATTATCAACGGAACTGACGCCAAGTTGCTGATTGTCGCCTTGGGATCTCCACTCCAGGAATATTGGATCCGAGACAATCTTGCCGGTCTGAAAGGCATCCGTGTTGCCGTCGGAGAAGGCGGGTCGCTGGCGTTTCTTGCAGGCACCCAGAAGCGGGCACCGAAATGGATGCAAGATGCCGGCTTGGAGTGGCTATGGCGGACGCTGGCCAACAAGTCGCTCACTCACCAGACCGGCAGCAGGGTCGGGCGTGTATGGAATGCAGTGCCGGTCTTCATGTGCGAAATGGTAAGGTGGAAGGCAGTTCACGGGGCGATCAGAGTCGAAGCGGACGCATGAAACGCATAGCGATTGTCTATTCCGGGGCAAGGCACTGGGGGGGCGTCGAAACGTATCTTGAGTCTCTGTTCAAGAACGTCGACGCATCCAGGGTCGATGTGATGCTGCTCTCTCTCGGTCGTTGGCCGCTCAGCGACAGGCTCAAAGACAGGGCGGTGCTTTTCTCGGAGTCCCGTCTCCGTCCCAAGACGGTAGTCGAACTCCGGAAGTACCTCGTCGACAACGGTTCCGATCTGGTCGTCTCGCAGGGAACTGTGGCCAACGCCTATGCACGCGCGGCTGCTTGGCTAAGTGGTATCCCCAGCTTGGTGACGGTACACAGCATCCGCGAATCCGACTACTCCAGCCCGATCGTCTCGGGACTGTATGCCTTGATCGATCAGATTTCGAGGTTTCCGACCCGAACCTACATTGCAGTCTCGAACCATGTGCGTGGATATCTGATCGACGCAGGGATCGATTCAGCGCGAATCAAAGTCATATACAACGGTGTCGGCTTTCAGCCGGAGACGGGTGCCGCCGTTCGTCGGCAATTTGGCGAGGGTGGGGAAGTTGTCATCGGATCGATCGGCCGGCTCCACACCACGAAGGGCTACAGCAACCTGATTCGCGCGGTCAGCCTGCTGGGAGAGGCTCGCTGGAGGCTGGAGATCGCCGGCGAAGGGGACGAAAGAGGCGTTCTTGAGAGGGAGATCGCCGAGCTGGGCCTCTCGGACAAGATCAAGTTGCTTGGCCACGTTGACGAAATCTCGGAGTTGTTCGTCCAGTGGGACATCTACGTTCAGCCATCGGTCATGGAGGGTTTCGGCCTGACGGTCGTTGAGGCGATGCTTGCCGGCAAGCCGGTGGTAATCACCCCGGTCGGCAGCCTGCCGGAACTCGTGGCAGACGGGCGGACCGGCGTAGTGGCGAAGAGCACGGCGCCAGAGGCGATTGCGGTAGCTCTGGAGCGGCTCATTCACAACCCTGAGATGGCTTGCGAGCTTGCGCAGGCCGGCAAAGACGAGGCGCAGAGGCGGTTTGCAGTCTCGAAGTGGGTAGAGGAGACGCAAGACGCATATCTGGAGGCCGCACGATGAGCAGCGCAGCGGATGAACTTGAACCGGTTGAGGTTGCGATAATCCTCGGCTCGGGATTCTCCCGTATAGCCGAGCGGATCGGCTCGCCCGCAGTCATTCCGTTTGAGGACATCGAGGACTTCCCTTCGCTGCGGCGCTCGGTGCTTGGTCATGCGGGACGTCTGGTCGTGGGGACTCTCGGCGGACGGCGGGTCGCTGCGTTCCAGGGTCGGCTGCACGGATACCAGGGCTACTCGGCGTTCGAGGTGGCCGCGCCCGTGCGCGTCGCCGCAAGTCTGGGCGCGAAGGTTCTGCTGGTCACCAACGCAGCTGGTGCGGTGTCTGCCGATATCGCGCCGGGAGAGATCGTGCTCCTGAGCGACCAGCTCAATTTGACGTGCGGCAATCCGCTCGTCGACCAAGAGGCCCTATCGCTCACGCCGCAGTTCGTCTCGATGCGCGAAGCGTTCGATCCGGAACTGCGCACGATCGCCTTGCAGTCCGCAGTCGACGCCGACGTGGCGATGCGGTCCGAGGGCGTCTACGCCGGGCTTCTCGGCCCCAGTTACGAGACGGCCGCTGAGGTCCGCATGCTGCGGACTTTGGGTGCCGATGTCGTCGGCATGTCCACGGTGCATGAGGTCATCGCGGCACGTGCGCATGGGCTGCGGGTTCTCGGCTTGTCGCTTGTCACCAACGCGGCGGCAGGGGAGGGACTTTCGCACGCCGACGTACTTGAGATGGGCCGCGCGAACGCTGTGCGAGCCGAGACGCTCGTCCTTGCTATACTGCAGCGGCTATCCGGCACGCTGTGAATACGGATCTAGAGGAGTTTTGAAGTGAACCATCATGTGAAGGATCTCTCTCTTGCCGACACCGGCAAGTCACGCATCGAATGGGCCGACCGCGACATGCCCGTGCTGGCTTCCATACGCGAGCGTTTCGAGGCCGAGAAGCCGCTTGACGGCATTCGCGTGAGCGCGTGCCTCCACGTGACCACCGAGACCGCGAATCTCATGCGCACTCTTGCGGCCGGCGGCGCCGACATCGTGCTGTGCGCCTCCAACCCGCTGTCCACGCAGGACGATGTGGCTGCGGCGCTTGTGAGGCACTACGGCATCCGCACGTACGCGATCAAGGGCGAGGACACACCCACCTACTACGCACACGTCGACGCGGCGATCGACCACAAGCCGCAGATCACGATGGATGATGGCGCGGACGTCGTCGGCCGCATCCATGCCGAGAGGCCCGAGGCGCTTGCCGATGTGATCGGCGGCACCGAGGAGACTACGACCGGCGTGATCCGTCTGCGCGCCATGGCCGCCGACGGGGCGCTCAAGTTCCCGATCGTGTCGGTCAACGACGCCAACACGAAGCATCTCTTCGACAACCGCTACGGAACCGGTCAGTCCACTATCGACGGCATCATTCGCGCGACCAATCGTCTGATCGCCGGTCGCACGCTGGTCGTCTCGGGCTATGGCTGGTGCGGACGTGGCGTCGCCATGCGGGCCGACGGCTTGGGCGCGAACGTCGTTGTTTGCGAGATTGACCCACTCAAGGCGCTTGAGGCGGTCATGGACGGCTACCGCGTTATGCCGAGCGTGAAAGCCGCTGCGATCGCCGACATCTGGGTGACGGTGACCGGCGACATCAACGTGATCGACTCTCCGGCGTTCGCCGTGATGAAGGACGGCGCGATCATCGCCAACTCCGGCCACTTCAACGTGGAGATAAACATCCCGCATCTGCGTGAGAAGGCCGTGTCGGTCCGCGAGGTGCGCCCGCTTGTCGAGGAGTTCACGCTCTCCGACGGCCGCGTCATCTACCTGCTTGCCGACGGGCGCCTCGTCAACCTCTCATGCGCCGAGGGGCACCCCGCGAGCGTCATGGACATGAGCTTCGCAAACCAGGCGCTTGCCGCCGAGTACATGGTCGCCAACGCCGCGGCGCTCCTCCCCGGCGTCTACCCGGTTCCGGCCGATATCGACGCGGAGATCGCCAAGCTCAAACTCGCCACGATGGGCGTCGAGATCGACACCCTCACCGCCGAGCAGGAGCACTACCTTGCCAGCTGGCAGGAAGGCACCGTCTAGCAATGGGAGCCGAGAGTATCCCGCGTACAATCTGGTGGACCCGCGATGAGGCATCGGGCCACGTTGCTGTCCAGCTGATCGACCAGACGCGCCTGCCCTTGCAGGGAGACATTCTTTCCTGTGCGACGGTGGAGGGTGTCTGCCTCGCGATCGGGTCGATGGCCGTCCGAGGTGCGCCTGCGCTCGGCGTGGCCGCCGCACTGGCACTTGCGCTGTGGACCGAAAATGAGTCCGAAGCTGCCGACACGGTCGAAGCGTATCTCGCGGGCCTCGAGGCCGCCGCTTGCCAAGTGGCGGCAACTCGCCCGACGGCAGTCAACCTTGCGTGGGGCGGGCAGCGCATCCTGAAGGTCGCGCGCGACAACGCGGACCTCGGCCTTGAGGCGCTGAAAGCCCTAGTGGTCCAGGAAGCCCTCAACATGGCCGCCGAGGACGAGGAGCGCAATCGCAGCATCGGAGCATGTGGCGCCGAGCTTCTGCCGCTGGGATGCCGAGTGCTGACGCACTGCAACGCCGGTTCGCTGGCAACCGCGTACTTCGGCACTGCGCTCGGCGTGGTGTTCGCGGCTCACGAGCAGGGCAAGATTGCGCACGTCTGGGTCGATGAGACCCGTCCGGTGAACCAAGGAGGACGACTGACGCTGTGGGAGTTGCGTCTTGCGGGTATTCCCTCGGCGCTGATAGTAGATAGCGCCGCGGCGATGGTGATGAAGCAGGGACTCGTGGACGCTGTCATCGTTGGCGCCGACCGCATCGCGGCCAACGGCGATACGGCGAACAAGATCGGCACCTACGGTCTTGCCGTGGCCGCACGTGCGCATGGGATTCCTTTCTACGTTGCGGCGCCCACATCGACCATCGATCTCACGCTGGAGTCCGGCGACGAAATCGTCATCGAGCAGCGCGATCCCCGTGAAGTCACCGGGTTCACCGTCTCGGGCACCTTCGAGGCCGATACGACGACCGCCAATCGAGCCTTCGACGCTCTGACCGAAGAGGGCCCCTACGAGTTATCTCTCCTGCGGGGACACCAGATGGTGATTCAGCGCAAAGGGGGAGCGTACGCGTTCGACGCATGGTTCCGGATGACCCCTCCCGGCGCAGAGGTGTACAACCCGGCATTCGACGTCACTCCGGCTGAGTACATAACCGCCTTCGTGACCGAGCGCGGTGTTGTGCGCCCCGAGCCGGATTATGCGGCGGCCCTCTGTGCCACGTGTGAGGGTTCCGGCGCGATGCATGAACTCGGCGGGGAGAGCGCGGAGTCCTGATGACCAGCGGCACCGTCATGTCGACAGTGCTGGTGTTCGTAGGCATCGTGCTGCTCGGGGCGCTCCTGCGGGCGTTTCGCGTGCTGAAGGCCGAAGACACGCGGCCGATCAATGCGATCATCGTCTACGTATGTCTACCTGCGTTCATCTTCCGCGCGATCCACGGCGTCTCCCTCAACTCCGACCTGTGGATTGTCGTTGCCGTCGCTTGGGCTGTGTTCGCGGTGATGCTCGCACTGGCATGGCTTGCCTCCCGGCTGCTGCGGCTGCCTCGAAAGCAGGCCGGAGCCTTCATGATCGCAGCCGCCCTGGGTAACACGGGCTACATAGGGTACCCGTTGACCGAGGCACTTCTCGGCAAGGATCAGCTTCCTGAGGCGGTGTTCTACGATGTGTTCGGCACCGTCGCGGCGCTCGTGCTGGTGGGATTCCTGGTCGCTCAACGGTTCGGTCAGGAAGAAGGTAAGCGCGGACGCATCAACGTGCTGCGTGAGTTCCTGAGCTTCCCCGCCGTGATCGCGCTCGCCGTTGGACTGGTGATGAGAGGGGTCTGGATTCCGACGCCGGTAAGCAACGGTTTAGAACTGCTCGGCACAATGGTTGCGCCGCTCGTGATGTTGTCTGTGGGGCTGTCGCTTTCGGCACACGTATTCGGGCGCATGCTGAGGCCGTTATCAGTGCTGGCTGTGATGCGGCTGCTTGTAGCTCCTGCGATCGCGCTCGGCATCGGGGCACTCGTGTTTGCCGCCGACGGTCCCGCGCGGGTGACGGTGCTTGAGGCCGGGATGCCGACGATGATGCTCACGCTGGTGGTCGGCGAGCGGTTTGGGCTTGATACCGATTTTCTAGCGTCGGCGATTCTGGTGACGACCGCCGGCGCCGCGGTCACGCTG